>JBGPQZ010000288.1:0-3918 GCA_041489335.1 Methylomirabilia bacterium | reverse complement strand
GTCGCCGACCTGCGGCGCTAGACACCACCCCGGTCCGTCGTGGAGGTTCCGACTGCCATGCATGCGTCCGAGCAAGCCGTCGTGCAGTGGGTCGAGGGCCACCGGGACGACCTGATCAGCCTCCTTCAGCGACTGGTCGCAATCCCCAGCGTCGTCGGCACAGAGGAGGCCTGCCAGTGCCTCGTGGCGGAGTTGATGCGGGACTGCTGCGACGCGGTGGACGTCTGGGAGCCGGACTCCGCCTGGCTCGACGCACATCCGGCCTACTTCCACAAGGGGACGAGCTTCACGGGCCGGCCGAACGTGGTCGGCGTGTGTAAGGGGCGCGGCGGCGGCCGCTCCCTCATCCTGAACGCGCATGTGGACGTCGTGGATCCGGGTCCCGCGGAGGCCTGGACACACGGCCCCTGGTCCGGCGCGGTCGCCGAGGGGCGGCTCTACGGCCGCGGCTCGGTGGACGACAAGGGAGGCCTCGCCGTCCTGCTGTTCGCGGCGCGCTGCCTGCGCGCCCTGGAGGTTCCGCTGGCGGGGGACCTCATCCTCGAAAGCGTCGTGGACGAGGAGTGGGGCGGGGGCGGATCGCTCGCCACGCTCCAGCGCGGCTACCGGGCGGACGCCGCCATCGTCTTCGAGCCGTCGGACCTGGACATCTGTCCGGCCTCCCGGGGTGGGCAGGCCTTTCGGGTGACGGTTCCCGGCAAGGGGGCCCACCCCATCCGCTCCTACGAAGGGGTCAGCGCCCTCGAGAAGGCCCTGCCGATCCTCGTCGCGCTGAAAGAACTGGAGCGGGCGCGCCAGGAGCGGCTGCGGACGCCGCTGTTCGACCGGTATCCCATCTTCGCCCCCATCGTGATCGGCAAGATCGCCGCCGACCGGATTCCCTCGAAGGTGCCGGAGACGTGCGTCTTCGAGGGGCTGATGGGCTATGCGCCGGCGGAGACATATCCGGAGGCGCGCCGCGACCTCGAGGGCTGCGTCGCCCGCGTCGCGTCGGAGGACCCCTGGCTTGGCCAGCATCCCCCCGTGGTCGAGTGGCTTGGGCTGAACAAGGAGGGGGCCGAGACCCCCGTGGAGCACCCGTTCGTCGCGCTCCTGCAAGGGGCGTTCGGGGACGTCCTGGGCCGCCCCCCCGCCGTCGCCGGATTTCCGGCGGGCTGCGACCTGCCGTACATTCGGCGGTACGCGGGCATTCCCAGCGTCGTCTTCGGTCCGGGCAACTGCACGATCGCCCACAGCTCCAACGAGTACGTCCCCATCCAAGAGCTGGTGGCCGCCGCCAAGATCGTGGCGGTCGCCGCCCTCCGGTGGTGCGGCACGGCCAGCGGCCCCTCTCGGTCCGCGCCAGCCTAGCCCTGGCCCCACCGCGGCGGCCCCGCGCCCCGCGGAGTTTCAAATTGACAGCCCGGAATTGCTCTGTTACCGTGACCCGGTCGTATGCTTTCTTCCTCGTATGCGTCCCCGCCACTCACGGGGACCTGTCTTCATGCCCTCGGAGGTTCACGTGTTGAAGCGGGACAAGGAGCGGACCGGCACCGAGTTCGGCGAGATCCGCGCCTTCCTCGGGGAGGGGACGCAGTTCAAGGGAGTCTTGAGCTTCGCCGGGGCCGTGCGCATCGACGGTCAACTGGAAGGCGAAATCGTCGGTGACGAGATGCTCATCATCGGAGAGCCCGGCCAGGTCAAGGCCGAAATCGAGGTCGGGACGCTGGTGGTGAGCGGCCACGTGCAGGGGACCATCGTCGCGAAAGAGCGGGTGGAGCTCCTGCGGCCGAGCCGCGTCACGGGCACCATCAAGACCCCCTGTCTGGTTGTGGCGGAAGGCGCTCTCTTCAACGGGAACTGCGAGATGGCCGGGACCGACACGAACCCGGTCGGGCGCCTCGCGCCAGAAGAGGAGGACCTGCAGGCGGCCGACCGGGCTTAGGCCGGTCCGCTTGATGCTTCGCTCGGGAGCGCTCTGCGCTCCGGCGTATCAGGTCGCGATCCAGATTCACCCCCGGTGTGTTCCGCTCGCTTTTCGGTCCTCCCAACACACATAGGTTACGATTGTCCTCGCACGCCTCGGGCGCACCATGTGGCCGAAATGGCATTCCGGCCCAAGCAGGTCTTTCTCGACTGCCGCCTCACTAGGCCGGCTATTGCCCAGTGGTTCCGGCACGCCTGCGGTTCTGCGCGCGCGCCGGGCGAGATGTGGGTGGGCGGTGTCCGCCGCGTGCCGGAGAGGGGCGACGAGGTCGATTGCCACGAGCGAGACGATGGTCGCCGCCGGCAGCGGCGGCGCCGGGGGCCGGCATGCGTGACCGTGACCTGATCCGCGCGACCCTGCGTGCCCTCGCACGCCGCCTGCGCCTCGCGCGGGCGTGCACAGTTGGTTCCCGCCTGTTCGCGGCGGGCCTCGTTGTCGCACTCGGGCCGCTCCTCCTCAAGGGGCTGTTTCCGGTTGCCGGGCCGGTCGCCGCCTTCACCATGATCGTCGCCGGCGGAGCCGCGGGATTCCTCTACGGCTGGCTCCGGCCCGTCGACCCAGCGCACGTCGCGCGGCTGGCCGACCGGCACCTCGACCTCAAAGAGCGCCTTACCACCGCCGCGGAGCACCTCACCGACGAGACCCCGTCGGATCTTCACCGAGCGCAACTGGCCGAGACGGCGGCCCGAGTCCGGGAAGTGGGGCCGAAGGACGCCTTCCCAATTCGCCTCACGACCGAAGCGCGTCTGGCCGGGCCGCTGGCGGTCCTCGCGCTCGCCCTGACGCTGCTTCCGCCTCTGCCGCTCCGAGCTCCGGAGCGCACGAGCGACCCGACGCCGCCGGCCGCCAGCCAGGAGGAGGAAAAGCGGGAGAAGCCTCTCGCGCAGCGACTCGCCCCCCCCGCCCTGCCCAAGGAGTTGCTGCCCAGGGGCACCGAGCGCGAGGTGCAGCGCGGCCCCTTGTCCGGGCGCAGCCCCCAGGGGGATCAGGCCGCCGTCTTCCGCGACACCAAGATGAGCCAGCAACGCCCGGACTTCGGCAGCTTCATCAAGCAGGGAGACGAGCGACTGAAGCTCCTCGCGCGGCCCGAGAACCTCCCCGACCTCAATCGCGACTTCACCCAGAGCCCCTACCAGATGATGATCCGCCAGATGCAGAACCAACTCAAGTCGGCCGGGCTGCAAGGCCTCACCTGGGAGCAGGTCGAGCGTCTCCTGAGCGAGTTGGGGCAGGCCCAACAGCGCCTGGGGAGCGGGGAACTCCCGGACGATCTGATGGAGGAGCTCAAGAACAACCGGGGAAGCGGGCCCACCGACAAGCTCCTCTCCGCCCTGTCGCGAGCCCTGAGCCGCCTCCGCGATCGGGATGAGGCCGCGGGCGGGAAGGGGAAGAACCTGCGCGAAGCGCCCGGGGGAAAACAGCCGGGATCGGGGCAAGGCAACGGGGAGGGCAGCGAGAAGGGCCAGGAGGGCGGGGAGCCGGGCGGGTCGCTTCCCGGCACCGAGAAATCGCTCCAGACGCGGGGGGACGCGACGCCCCGGATCGGAACCGACAAGCAAGACTCCACGCTGGAGGGCGACCTGCGTGACGGGCGGATGGAGGCCTACGACACGAACCTGTCGGGGCGCGGGGCGCAGAACGAGTCGCGGCTGCCCTACCTGGACGTGTTCTCCCGCTACAAGAAGCTGATGGAGGAGGCCCTCACCAAGGAGCCGATCCCGTTCAACTACCGGGAGCAGGTGAAGGAGTACTTCAAGGCCCTGGAGGCCCGCTGACGATGGCGCGACGCATCTTTGATGCGGAATTCCTGCGACGGCTGGAGGAGCTCTCCATCGTGTCTCGCCGCGTGGGGATGGGGCAGACCAAGGGCGACCGCCGAACCTTCCGCAAGGGGGCCGGGGTCGAGTTCACGGATTATCGTCCGTACACCGCGGGCGACGATTTCCGGTACG
>JBGPQZ010000287.1:0-3925 GCA_041489335.1 Methylomirabilia bacterium | reverse complement strand
TCCTCGGCGACGGCATGGGCGTCCTTCGCCTCTTGCGGGTTGAAGACCACCTGCACGATCCCCTCCCGGTCCCGGAGGTGGACGAAGATCAGGCCCCCCAGGTCGCGCCGGCGATCCACCCACCCGCTCAGGGTGACGACCTTTCCCACCTGCGCGGATCGGACCTGACCGCAGTACAGGCTTCGCTCCCAGCCTTTCATTTAGACGATCTCCCGTTCCGGTAAGGAGGCCAGCCGATCATCCGCCTCGGCCAGCGGGATCTCCTGCTGCGCCCCGGACAGCATGTCTTTCAGGGTCACCTGGCCCCGGCTCAGTTCCTCGCTTCCGAGGATTAACGAATACCGGAATCGATCCTTGTTCGCCTGACGCATCTGTCCCTTCAGGCTTCGCCCCTCCAGATCCAGCGCGGCGCACAGGCCGCGGCGGCGAAGCCGCTGGGTGAGCGTCATGGCCAACTCGATTCCCACCTCTCCCACGGTGGCCACATAGACCCCGGTCAGTGGTGCTTCCGCGGGAGCGGCCTGGGCCGCCAGGGAGGTGAGGATGCGCTCCTCCCCGATGGCGAAACCAAGCGACGGCGTGGGCGGCCCCCCTAGCTCCTCCGCCAGGCCGTCGTACCGCCCGCCACCGGCCACCGCGTTCTGCGCCCCCAGGGCGGGATTCAGGAACTCGAACGTGGTCCGCGTGTAGTAGTCGAGCCCGCGGACCAGCCGCTCGTTCACCGTGTACGCGATCTTCAGGCCGTCCAGGAGGCTCCGCACCTTGCCCAAGTGCTCCCGGCAGGCCTCGCACAGATAGCCCGGAATCGTCGGCGCCTTGGCCGCGATCTGCCGGCAGCCCTCCACCTTGCAGTCGAGAATCCGCAGGGGGTTCTTGACCAGCCGCAGGTGGCAATCGGGGCAGAGCGCGTCCCGGCGGTCCTGGAGATACGCGACGAAGGCCTCGCGGTAGGCGGGCCGGCAGGCGCGATCCCCGATGCTGTTCAGGTGGAGTTCGACCCCGCCGAGCCCCCAGGCTTCCAGCAGGTGATGCAGGAGCGCCACCACCTCGGCATCCACGGCCGGTCCGGGCGAGCCCACGGCCTCGACGTCGATCTGGTGGAACTGCCGGAAGCGGCCCGACTGGGGACGTTCGTGGCGGAACATGGGCCCGATCAGGTACAGCTTGGTGAGGCTGCTCTTGGCGCCCAGGGTGTGCTCCGCGTAGGCCCGCATGAGCGAGGCGGTCGCCTCGGGCCGGAGGGTGAGGCTCTCCCCGCCCCGGTCCTCGAAGGTGTACATCTCCTTCTCGACGATGTCCGTCCCCTCACCGATCCCACGCACGAAGAGTTCGGTCCGCTCGAAGATGGGCGTCCGAATTTCCCTGTACCCGTAGCGGTCCAGGATGTCGCGGGCCACCGCCTCCAGCGCCTGCCACTTCCCCGTCTCGTCCGGGAGGATGTCCGGAGCCCCTCGAATCCCCTTGATCACGTTCCCTTGCCTTTCTCTGTTCCGCGAACCCCCGCGGAACCATTCTTCAATCCGCATTCCGCATTCCGCATTCGTCAGTACGCCGGCCTCCGGTCGAAGCGGTGCGTGGCCTCGATGAAGCGCGTGGTCCCGGAGCGCCAGCGCATGACCACCGAATAGGTCCGGGCCCCGCCCCCGAAGAAGCGCACGCCGCGCAGGAGGTCCCCGTCGGTCACCCCCGTGGCCGCGAACATGAGGTCGTCCCCGGCGGCCAGATCCCCGATCCGGAAGATCCGATCGATGTCCTTGACCCCCGTCTGCCGCGCACGCTGCAGCTCCTCGTCGTTGCGCGGCCGGAGCCGCCCCTGCATGTCCCCCCCCAGGCACTTGAGCGCCGCGGCCGCCAGCACCCCTTCCTGGGCGCCCCCCACCCCCATGAGGACGTCCACCCCGGATTCCGGAAAGGCCGTGGCGATGGCCGCGGAGACGTCCCCGTCCTGGATCAGCTTGATGCGGGCCCCCGCCTCGCGCACCGAGCGGATCAACTCGACATGCCCGGGCCGGTCCAGGATCACCACCGTCAGGTCCTCGGCATAGCACTTCATCGCATCCGCGATCTGCTGCAGGTTCTCCGCCGGAGAGAGGCGCAGGTCCACCGCCCCCTTGGCGCGCGGCCCTACGGCGATCTTCTCCAGGTAGGTGTCCGGGGCCCGGAAGAACCCGCCCCCCGTGGTGATGGCGACCGCCGACATGGCGTTGGCCCGGCCCTCGGCGACGATCTCGGGGCCCTCCAGGGCCGTGAGTGCCACGTCCAACTCCGGGCCGTCCCCGCCGCCGATCCGCTCGCCGACGAAGAGCATGGGGGCCTCGTCCTGCTCCCCCTGGCCGATGACCACCGAGCCGCTGAACGAGACGGCGTCGAAGCCCCGCCGCATGGCATCCACCGCGGCCTGCTCGGGGGCCTGCGCGTTCCCCATCCCCATCCAGCGGGCCGAGGAGAGCGCGGCCGCTTCGGTGACCCGAACCACTTCCAGCGCCAGATTGCGTTCCACGGCTCCCCCTGGCGGTCTGCTCCGATCGATGGACCAGGCTGCGGTCGCCGGCCCTGCTCGGCCCGGGCAGAAAGCGCGTCGCAGTATAATGCCCGGCGCGAAAGGGTGTCAACGCAAACGTCTCATCCCCCCGGGCCGCATCCGGCCGACCCGCGGATTCTCCTTGACAACCGTGGCGGGGCCGCGGCATGCTCGGCGCCGCTGGCAGGCAGGGCGGGGAGAGCCGGAAGGCGCCTCGCGGCTGCCCCGAGGCGAGGGCGGGCGGCGCCAGCCCCGAAAAGCAAATCCCGATCGCTCCCATTATCTCGCTCGCCTTCCTTCACCTCACCCGCAGCAAGGAGTACGGCAAGACCAGGGACCTCGTGGACGGATTGACCGGACCCCCAATTCGTCGCGAAGAGGTCGTTGCATGGATTCGAGACACCAGCTTGAGGGATGTCCATGAGAATTACCGATCTCAAGAGTTTTCTGCTCCGTCCCACTCCTCCCCGAAGGGGATGGAACGTCTCCAAGCATCTCCTCTTGGTGAAGGTGGAAACCGATGAAGGGATTGTGGGCTGGGGAGAAGCCTTCACCCTGGGGGACAGGGAGAAGAATATTGCCCAGAATATCACGAACCTGAGCCGCTACCTGATAGGGAGAAACCCCTTCCACATAAAAGAGTTCACCCAATGGGCGTGCAACGGATTCTCCGAAGGAAGACCTGCCCTGGAACTCTTCTGCGCGATGAGCGGGATCGAGCAGGCCCTTTGGGACATTGTCGGGAAACGTCTCAACACACCCGTCTACAACCTGCTCGGAGGGCCCTGCCGCGATCGGATCAGGGTGTACGCCAACGGCTGGACCTCGGGCGCGAAGACGGCCAAGGAGATGGCTGACAGGGCTGCCGAGGTGGTAGGGATGGGTTTCAACGCAATCAAGCTGTACCCCTTCCAGAATGATGAACCCGAGCAGGCCATCGCGGAGAATGTCAGGGCGGTTCGGGAAGCTGTGGGGCCAAAGGTGGATATCCTTATCGATGTCTGGCGTCGCCCCGATCCCTTCAAAGCCATCCGAGTCGCGAGGATGATCGAGGAGTTTCACGTCTTCTGGTACGAGGAACCCGTCCCCTCCGAGAACCTTGATCTCTTGGCGGAGGTGCGCCGCTCGATAAACCTTCCGGTAGTCACGGGAGAATGCCTGTACACGAAATTTGCCTTTAGGGAGGTGCTCGAGAAGCGGGCCGCCGACATCTTGAACCCGGATGTGGCAAGTTGTGGCGGGATCCTTGCGCTGAAGGAGATCGCTGCCATGGCTGAGCCGTACTATGTTCAGGTTTCTCCTCACAACTACAACAGCACCGCGGTGGGCCTGGCTGCTACCCTCCAGGCGTCCGCGGTCATTCCCAACTTTGTCATTACGGAGTATTTCATCAACTTCCAGGAC
>JBGPQZ010000286.1:0-3936 GCA_041489335.1 Methylomirabilia bacterium | reverse complement strand
GCGGGATGGATCACCAGCGTCTTGGCATCGCCGACATTGGCGAGATGGCTGATCATCCGAAGCGCTTCGATGAATTTCTTGCCGGCGGGCCGGCCGCCCTTGATGCCAAAGCTGACGATGGAGCCGGCGCCGCTCCAGGAGATTCGCGGCGCCCGCGTGCTGGCGATCCTCGGCGACTCGGTCACGACGGACCACATCTCGCCGGCCGGCGACATCGCCGAGGCGAGCCCGGCGGGCCGATTCCTCAAGGCCCGGGGAGTGGAGAAGCCGGACTTCAACTCGTACGGCGCGCGGCGCGGGAACGACCGGGTGATGGCCCGCGGAACCTTCGCCAACATCCTGCTCAAGAACGCGATGGTGCCCGGCGTCGAGGGCGGCGTGACGGTGCACGTGCCCTCCGGCGAACGGATGGACATCTTCGATGCGGCCGAGCGGTACCGGGCCGAGGGGACGCCGCTGGTGATCATCGCCGGGAAGGAGTATGGCAGCGGCTCGTCCCGCGACTGGGCCGCCAAGGGGCCGCTGCTCCTGGGGGTCCGGGCCGCCATCGTTGAGAGCTACGAGCGGATCCACCGGAGCAACCTGGTCGGCATGGGCATCCTGCCCCTGCAGTTCAAGGCAGGGCAGAACGCCGAATCGCTCGGCCTCACCGGCAAGGAGACGCTCTCGGTCACCGGGATCGACGGCGAGATCGGGCCACGCCAGGACGTGACGGTGGAGGTGGAGCGGCCGGACGGGACGAAGACGTCGTTCGTCGCCACCGTACGGATCGACACGCCGGTGGAGGTCAGCTACTACAAGAATGGCGGCATCCTGCAGACCGTCCTCCGGAAGATGTTGAAGGGGTAAGACGCCGGGGGGAAGGTCGAATGTTTCCACCCTCTCCCCTGGAGAGCGGGGTGGGGGGTCCGGGTCGGTTGTTGAGAGGCATAAGGTAAAGAGAGCCGCAACGTCTCCGAAGTCATGGAAGGCAGGGGTCACGTGGTGCTGAAGGTATTCGTCCTGCTGGGGCTCCTTGCCCTGTCAGGGGCGGACACGGATCGGGCGGCCGCCGGGCGCCCGGCGCCCGGCGGCCTGGCGGGGCAGCTCCTGGTGGCGACGGACGAACTCACCGACCCGCGCTTCGTCCGGACCGTCATCTACATGATCCGGCACGATGCGAGCGGGGCCATGGGCCTGGTGGTGAACCGGCCGATGAAAGATGTGCCGCTGGCTCCCCTGCTGGAGGAGTTCGGGGTGGACAGCACGGGCGTGAGCGGGGACATCTGGCTGCATTACGGCGGCCCGGTGGAGCGGGCGCGGGGCTTCACGCTCCACACCGCCGATTACACGGCGGAGAGCACCGTACGCGTTGACGAGAAGATCGCGCTCACCATGGGGCCCGAGGTCCTCCGCGCCATCGGCACGGGGAAGGGCCCGCGGCGTGCGCTTGTCGCCCTTGGCTACGCCGGCTGGGCTCCCGGCCAGCTCGAGCGGGAGATCGAGTCCGGGGCGTGGATCGGCGTGCCTGCGGACGAGGCACTGGTATTCGACGACCAGCACGACACGAAGTGGGAACGGGCCATGGCGAAGCGCACGATCACCCTCTGACCGACGGCGCGCACCGTTTTCGGCAAAAGGCACTGTCGGGCAAACACCAACGGCCCTTGGATGAGTCCAAGGGCCGTTGGTGTTGGGGACCGGGCCTGCCTGTCCCCTCTTACGGGCGGGGCTTAGCGGAGGCCGCGGAGGAACTGCTGGGCCTCGTCGTGGCCGGGGTGGAGCTCCAGCTTACCCTTCGGGAATGATCTCGGTCCAGCCGTATGGGTCGGGCGCCTCGCCCCACTGGATGGAGGTCAGGCGCTTGTACAGCTCCGCAGTGACCGGGCCGGCCTTGCCATCCTTGGAATAGACGTAGTCCTTGCCGCGGTAGGTGATCGCCTCGACGGGCGTGATCACGGCGGCCGTGCCCAGGCAGCCCACCTCGGTGAAGGTCGGCAGCTCGTCCACGGAGACCGGCCGCTGCTCCACCGCGAGGCCCATGTCGGCTGCGATCTGCCGGACGCTCAGGTTCGTGATGCTGGGCAGGATGGACGGGCTGGCCGGCGTGGCGTAGCGTTTGCCGATGATGGCGTACAAGTTGGACGAGCCGGACTCGTCGAGGTACTTCTTTTCCCGGCAGTCCAGGTACAGGACCTCGGCGTAGCCCTTCTCCTTCACGGGGAGCGTCGCCCGCATCCCCGCCGCGTAGTTGCCGCCGCACTTGATGTCGCCCACGCCGCCGGGCGCGGCCCGGTCGATCTCCTCCTCGACGATCAGACGCACCGGCGTGAGGCCGCCCTTGTAGTAGGGCCCCACCGGCGTGACGAAGACGAGGAAGAGGTACTCCTTGGACGGCTTCACCCCCACCTCGGCGCTGGTGCCGATGAGGAGCGGGCGAATGTAGAGGCTCGCGCCGCTCCCGTAGGGGGGCACGAATCGCCGATTCGCGAGGACCGCCCGATGCACGGCCTCCCGGAACAGTTCCTCGGGCACCGGCTGCATCATGATCTTCGTGGCGGAGCGCTGCATCCGGCGGGCGTTCTCGCTGAGGCGGAAGATTTGCACCCGGCCGTCCGGCCGCTCGTAGGCCTTCAAGCCTTCGAAGACCTCCTGTCCGTAATGGAGGCAGGTCGCGGCGATGTGCATGGGAATGTACACGTCGGTGGTCAACTCGCAGGCCGACCACTTTCCGTTCCGGAACCAGTACCGGATGTTGGCGTCCGTGGTTTGGTACGCGAAAGGCAGGTTGGCGAAATCAAGCTTGGCCCGTTCCATGATGACTCCTCTCTTGTGAGATGATGGTCTGGGCCGAGATACTACCTCCGCGGGCGGTCAGATTCAAGTCAGACGACGAAACAGACGCCCGGGGGAATGGCGCGTCCGCCCGTGGGGCACCTCAGATGGGGCGCGGCCCTTTCCGCTTGATGGCGAGAAGGGTCTTCTTGCGCAGGCGGAAGGCCTTGGGGGTGACCTCCAGAAGCTCGTCCTCGCGCAGGAACTCCAGGGCCTGCTCCAGGCTCATGACCCGCGGGGGGACGAGGCGCGCGATGGTCTCATCGGTCGAGGCGCGCATGTTGGTCAGCCTCTTCTCCTTGGTGATGTTGACGTCGATGTCTTTCTCGCGGGAGTTCTCGCCGACGATCATCCCCTCGTAGACCTCGTCCCCCGGGGCGATGAACAGCTCGCCGCGCGCTTGGAGGTGCCCGATGGCGTAGGCCGTGACCCGCCCGGTCCGATCCGCCACCAGGGCGCCCGTGGCGCGGTGCGGAATGTCCCCCTGCCACGGCGCGTAGCCGTCGAAGAGGTGGTTCATGATGCCGGTGCCGCGGGTGTCGGTCAAAAACTCCGTGCGAAAGCCGATCAGGCCGCGGGAGGGGATGCGGAACTCCAGCCGCACCCGGCCGCTGCCGTGGTTGACCATCTTGGCCAGGCGCCCGCGCCGCGTCCCGATCTTCTGGGTCAACACGCCGATGAACTCTTCGGGACAGTCCACCAGCAGGAGCTCCATGGGCTCGTGCCGCTCCCCGTTGATCTGCTTGGTCAGGACCTCGGGCTTCCCCACCGAGAGCTCGTAGCCCTCGCGGCGCATCATCTCGATCAGAATGGCGAGTTGGAGTTCCCCGCGCCCGGAGATCTTGAAGGTATCGGGGGAGTCGGTCTCCTCCATCCGGATGGAGACGTTGGTCAGGATCTCCTTGGCCAGCCGCTGACGAAGCTTCGAGGACGTGACGTGCTGACCTTCCCGCCCCGACATCGGGGAGTCGTTGATGGAGAACAGCATGGCAATAGTGGGCTCGTCCACCTTGATGAACGGTAAGGCGCGGGGCGTCTCCCCATCGGAGAGGGTCTCGCCGATGCTGGCCCCGTCCAGGCCGGCCACCGCCACGATGTCGCCCGGCCCGGCCTCGTCTATCT
>JBGPQZ010000285.1:0-3945 GCA_041489335.1 Methylomirabilia bacterium | reverse complement strand
GGTGATCGGAGAGCCGTGTGCGGGCAAACCGCACGCACGGTTCGACGAGGGGGCGCTGGTGTTCGGCGCACGCGGGGGCTCGTGAGGCACCGCCAACCGAAAGGGGCGGCAACAGATAGGCTCACGCTACCCTCCGGCACCAGTGCCCTACTCTACCGGACTCCGTCCCACATGGCCGCGATCCTCTCTCGCCTCCCGCCTAACGCCTCACGACCCCGCGCCGGCATTCCTCGTCCTGTGCTCTTCGCGACTCTCGGCTCGTGGCTCGTCGCTCACTCTGCCCTTGACTCCGTCCCCGATGGTGATAGCGTCTCGCCCGTTTGACCCCGCTCTTCACCTCGAAAGGGGATCCGATCACGGAGGCCCGCCAGAATGCGTGGTCCCGGGATCCCCACTACTATAACTGCTGACACGACAACCCCGGAGAGATGCCTCCGGGGTTGTCGTGATTCAAGAATCTGCGTGAATCTGCGTAATCTGCGGATCAATCCTCCCCGTCAGGCCTGGGGGAAGGGGAGGGCCAGCTCCTTGCCCAGGGCGACGAAGTCCTTCACCACCGGCTCGGGGATGGGGATGCCGTGCTTCAATCGCTCGGCCTTCATCCCGAACTCGATCTCGCCGGGGATGTAGATGCGCGTGACACCGTCGGCCCGCTGGCAGGACTTGATCTCGCGGAGGGCCTGGTCCATGCCGGCCGTGAACTCCGGCAGGTCCATGAAGCTCTCGACGTTCACGGCGGCGAAGATGCTGCCGACGTCGGTCGGCTCGACCATGTTGTCCGCCAGGAAGCCGGGGAAGTGGGCCCCGTAGTTCGAGCCGGTCAGCACCCCGCACAAAAGATCCACCGCCAGGGCGATGCCGTAGCCCTTGTAGCCGCCGATGGGGGCGAGGAGCCCCTTCAGCGCCGCGTGCGGATCCGTGGTGGGGACGCCGCGATGGTCGAAGGCCCAGCCGGGCTCCAGCGGCTTGTTCTGCTTGGCGTAGAGCAGGATCCGGCCGCGCGCCACCACGGTGGTGGCCAGGTCCAGGACCATCGGCTGCTCCTGGCCCGCCGGGATGGCGATGGCTAAGGGGTTGGTCCCGAGCATGGCGGTGCGGCCGCCCGTGGGCGCGACGGTGGCCGGGGCGTTGGTCGAACTGAAGCCGATCATGCCGTGCTCGAGGGCCATCATGGCCCAGTAGGCGGCCGCCCCGTAGTGGTTGGAGTGGGTCACGGCCACGAAGGCCACGCCGGTCTTGGCCGCCTTGTCGATGACCATGCGCATCGCCCGCGCCGCCCCCACCTGCCCGATGCTGTTCCGGCAGTCGATCAGCGCGGTGGAAGCCTTCTCGCGCACGACGACCAGGTCGGTCTTTGGGCTCAGGACCCCCTTCCGGATCCGCTCCACGTAGACGCAGAGCATCCGGGTGATGCCGTGGGTGTCCACGCCCCGCAGGTTCGCCTCGATCAGGGAATCGGTGAGAAGGATGGCGTCGTCCTTGCTCACCCCGACCTTCTGGAAGACCTCCTGTGTCCAGCCCCGCAGCTTGTCTGCGGGAAACATGATGCCGCCGTCAACACCTGGCATGTGTCGGACTCCTTTCTATGGACGTCTAGGATCCGGCTCTCTCGTTCGATTTCGGGCGAGCGAGGGCTTCGGGGTTGAGGAAATCTCCGGGGTGAAGTAGCTCGCCCCGGAAGAAGCGCAGCACGTTCTTTCCGCAGGGGTCGAGGACGGCGACCTCCGCCGTCTCGTCCCATGCGGCAGAGTGCGGGCCCAGGGTCAGGGCCACGCCGCTCCCGGGACTCCCCAGGAACAGGCAAAATTCTACATGGCGAGGCTGCCGATGCGCACGCGGAAAGCTCCGGTTGTTCAGAAGTCCTTCCCGAAGGGGCCGGCGGGAGGCTCGGTCCGGCGAGGGGCCGGCGTCACACCGCCAGCAGGCGGTGATTGAGGCTGGGATAAGCCTCCGGGCTTGATGTCTGGCCGGGGAGATTCTATAGTGGCGCGGCGCCGCGTCATGGGTAGGGGCGTGAGGGGCGCGGGCACGGCGACAGGGTGTAAGGTGGACGATCGCGAGATCGACAAGGTCCGGCTCCTGGCGGCGGCGGTCGCGCAGGTGGAGGCGAAGCTACGGGAGCTTGCGGCAAGCTACGCTGCGGCGCGCGAGATGATCCTCTCCATGCCGCACGTGATGAAGGGCAAGCGCGAGGTTTCGGGGATGGAGGCCTCGTATCTCGCGAACAGCCTGGCGCGGAGCATCCAGGAGCGGGAACTCGAACTGCGGACCCTGCGAAGCCTGCGCCTGCCCGAGGGTCCCGCGCGGGTCGCGCTGGGGTGCCTCGTCGGCGTCGGGCCGGAAGACGGACCGCCGGAGACCATCTTCTTTCTGCTGCCGGTCTGCGGCGGGATGGAGCTTCCGGCCGACGAAGGCGCGCCGAGCGTCCGGGTCATCACGCCCGCGACGCCCGTGGCCAGGGCGCTCCTGGGAAGGTCGCTGGGGGACGAGGCGACCCTCCCGACCGCGCCGCCGTGCACGGCGACGATTCGCTTGCTGGCGTAGTGGAGCGAGAAAAGTCGGCGGGGACAGTGACAGGGACCAGGATCCCAATTGACAGATTACACAGATTATTTCCGACAGAGTTCCGCGGTGAACTCTGTGAAATCTGTGGCTTCCTGTGTCGGTTCTTCTCGGTCGGACCGCAGGCGTGAACGAGATGTCATCGGTGAGTGAGCCCAAGGAGGAGGGGACGACGCTGTGGGATGCCACCTTCGGGTGGTTCCTGCTGCTCTTCTTCCTCCTGAACGTGGGTCTGGGGGTCTTCCCTCCCCTGCTGCCGCAGATCATGGATGATCTGCGCCTCACCTTCGCCGGCGTTGGCCTGCTCGGGTCGGCCTTCGGCCTCTTCCGGTTCCTGGTGGATCTGCCGGTGGGCCTCCTGGTCGAGCGTCTGGGGGCCCGCCTCGTCCTGCATGGGGCGGCCGGGCTCCTGCTCGCCGGCACCCTGCTCTCGGCCTGGGCCGATTCGTTCTGGTCCATGTTCGCCGCGCGGGCGCTCATGGGGGCCGGGTCCGGCATGGCGATGGTGTTCGCGATTCTCTATCTGATGCGCCGCGGCGTCGCGGCCCACCGCAACCGGCGCTCCAACCTCTACGAGGTGGCGGTCATCGCCGGGATGGCGGTCAGCTCGGACGCGGCCGGCGGGATCGCGAGCCGGTGGGGGTGGCGCTGGAGCTTCCTTGTGGCCGCGGCCATGTTCGTCCTGGCCTGGCTGGTCGCGGCCTGGGGGGTCCTTCCCGGGACGCGCCACCTGATGCAGGATGGTAGCCCCCCGCCTGCGCAGGAGCGGCGAGAGCGGCCCGCGGCGGCGATCGGCACGATCCTCTCCATTTACCTGCTGGTGTTTGGTCAAGCCTTCGCGTGGGGCGGCGGGATCTCCACCTTGCTTCCGCTGTACGGGGGCGAGGCCCTGCACCTCACCCCGGACGTCGTCGGGCGGACGATGGCCATCGCTTTTTGGGTCGAGGTGTGCCTGCTGTTCCCGGTGGGCTGGGCGGCGGATGTGTGGGGGAAGGTCCGCGTGGTGGTGCCCGGCTTCCTGGCCATGCTGGTGGGGACGCTGCTTTCGCCCTGGGCCACGGGGACTTGGGCGTACGGCGCCGCCTTCGTTTTCATGGTGAGCGGGATGAGCGTTTGGATGGTGGCGCCCGCCCTGCTGGCCGAGCAGCGAGCGGGGGGATTTCGCGGGAAGGCTGCCGGGCTCTATCGCCTGGTGACGGACCTCGGCGTCATCGTCGCCCCCGGGGTCGTCGGATGGCTGATCGGCCGCTTCGGCTTCGTGGTCGGCGCCGGCCGGGCGCTACGTGGTCTGCTTCAATGCCGAGGAGGCCAAGCGGCAGCAGGCCCACCGCGCGCAGATCCTGGCGGAACTGGAGGCGGTGCTGCCCGATCTCCAGGCCAGCG
>JBGPQZ010000284.1:0-3961 GCA_041489335.1 Methylomirabilia bacterium | reverse complement strand
TGGCCGTCGTGCCGGCCCGCCGCACCTCGGCCCCGAAGCTGCCGAGCATCCGCTCGGTGTGGTCCCGGGAAAGGCTCGGCTCCGTCACGCCGGTCTCCCCGCTGGCCTGGAGTCCCGCCAGCAGGATGGCCGATTTCAGCTGCGCGCTGGCCATCGGGGAATGCCAGTGGATCCCCGTGAGACCACCCCCCCGCACGGCCAGCGGCGGATATTCCCCGCCGGCCCGCCCCCAGAGCGTGGCCCCCATGGCCGTCAGCGGCTCCACCACGCGCCGCATGGGCCGCCGCCGGAGGGAGGCGTCCCCCGTGAGGATCGAGAAGAAGGGCCGGCCCGCCAGGAGGCCGGCGAGCAGGCGCAGGGTCGTTCCGGAGTTGCCCGCGTCCAGGATCCCGTCCGGCTCGCGCAAGGCTTCCGGGCCCTGCCCGAAGATGCGGAGGACGCCGGCCTCCTCCGCGACCTCGACGCCGAGCGCGCGCAGGGCACCCAGAGTGGCCAGACAGTCCTGGCTCCGGAGGAAGCCGTGGACCTCGGTCGTCCCGTGCGCCATCGCGCCCAGGAGGAGGCCGCGGTGCGAGATCGACTTGTCCCCCGGGACACGGATGGCGCCCCCGATGCCCTCTGTGCCGCGGAGGAGCCAGGCGCGTCGCGCCGGCCCCGTCCTCCTCGCCTCAACCCAGGGCGCTGCCATCCCGTTTTTCCTCCGCCCCGCCCAGACGGTGAAGGATCGCGTCAACCAGGGGCGGCACCCAGTCCTCCCCGGCGACCGTCACCCATTCGGCCGCGGGCTCGCGGCGGAACCAGGTGAGCTGCCGCTTCGCGTAGTGCTTGGTCGTCCGCTGCATCGCCTGGAGGGCCTCGGCCTCCGTCAACCGCCCGCCGAGGCATGCCAGCGCCTGCCGATAGCCCAGCGCCTGAAGCGAGCGGAGTTGCGGCGAGGAGCCCGAAAGGAGCAGGCCGCGGACCTCGTCCAGGAGCCCCCCCTGCCACATGGCCCGGCAGCGCCGATCGATGCGTCGGTACAGTTCGTCCCGCTCGCGCGTGAGCACGAGGAAGATCGCCGCCGGGAGCGAGGGCCGGTCCCACAGGTTCGGCCGCAGGACGGAGGGCCGCTCCCCGGTGCGCTCCAGGAGTTCCAGGGCGCGGATGATGCGGAAGAGATCCCCCGGATGGATACGCGCCGCGGAGGCGGGGTCCCGCCGGCCCAGCCGCTCGTGCAGCGCCGCCGTCCCGTGGGTCGCGGCCTCGGCCCGCAGGCGGGCCCGCAGGGCCGGATCCCCGCCGCCGCCGGCCAGCTCTCCCCGGAGGAAGGCCCGCAGATACAGCCCCGTTCCGCCCACCAGGATCGGCAGCCGACCCCGCGCCTGGATTTCGCCCACCACCTGCCGGGCGCGCTCCGCAAAGGCGAAGGCCGAGAAGCTCTCGGTCGGATCACACACGTCCACCAGGTGGTGCGGGACCTCCCGCCGCTCGGCCCGGGAGGGCTTGCCCGTCCCGATGTCCAGGCCGCGATAGACCTGCATCGAGTCGGCGACGATGATCTCGGAACCGCGGCGGCGCGCCACGGCCAGGGCGAGTTCCGTCTTGCCGACGCCCGTGGGGCCCGCCAGGATGAGGAGGGAGGACGGAGAAATGGGGCTACTGCACCGTTCGGACCGAGTCACGGATCTCAGCGCAACACGGCGGGAGCGGACTTCTCGATCTCGAATTTCAGCACGTGGCGGTAGCGCAGGTGATTCACGGAGACCTCCCAGGTCACCCGCACCATCGCCTGATTGTTGTCCAGCCGGATCTCGACCTGCTCCTCCGTCAACTCCAGGTCCCGCTCCTTCGCCCGTACGATGATCTCTCTGCGTACCCGTTCCTCGCCCCACTGCCCCACGTGGTAGGCGAGATCCTTGATGGGGTCCTGCACACTCATGTACGTCCAGTAGGGCGGAACGTACTTGACGCCCAGGTAGACGCCCACACCCAGGATCAGGATTCCCACCAGGGCCCCGAGGCTGATCATCCCCGAGGCCCCCGAGGGACGCCGTGCGCGCTGTCGCATGCTCGACCCTTCGGCCTTCCCCCGGCAACTTACCGCCGGGCCTTCAGCCAGCTCATCATCCCACGCAACTCCTGGCCCACCACCTCGACGGGATGGACGGCCTCCTTCTGCCGCATGGCCAGGAAACTGGGCCGCCCCGCCTGGTTCTCCAGGATCCACTCCCGGGCGAACTGGCCGTTCTGGATCTCGGCCAGGATCTTCTTCATCTCCGCCTTGACGTGCTCGTCAATGATCCGCGACCCGCGGCTGTAGTCGCCGTACTCCGCCGTGTCGCTCACCGAGTAGCGCATGTAGGCCAGGCCGCCCTGGTAGATGAGATCCACGATCAGTTTCATTTCGTGCATGCACTCGAAATAGGCCGACTCGGGCTGGTAGCCCGCCTCCACCAACGTCTCGAAGCCCGCCTTCATGAGGGCCGAGATGCCGCCGCAGAGCACCGTCTGCTCGCCGAACAGGTCGGTCTCGGTCTCTTCCTTGAAGGTCGTCTCCAGGACACCGGCTCGCGTGCTGCCGACCCCCTTGGCGTAGGCCAGGGCCATCTCCTTGGCCTTGCCCGAGGGGTTCTGGTGCACCGCCACCAGGGCGGGGACGCCCGAGCCCTCGGTGTAGACCTGGCGCATCATGTGGCCCGGGGCCTTGGGGGCGATCATGGACACGTCCACGTCCGCGGGCGGCACGATCTGGTTGAAATGGATGTTGAAGCCGTGGGCGAACATCAGGGTCTTCCCCGCCCGCAGGGCCGGGCGGATGGACTCCTCGTACACCTGCTTGTGCGTCTGGTCCGGCAGGAGGATCATGATCACGGAGGAGGCCTCCGCCGTCTCAGCCACGGTCCCCACCTTCAGGCCTTCCCCCTTCGCCTTGTCCCAGGACTTGCTGCCCTTGTAGAGGCCGACCATGACCTCCAGGCCGCTGTCCCGATGGTTCAGGGCGTGGGCATGCCCCTGGCTGCCGTACCCGATGATCCCGATGGTCTTCCCCTTCAGCAACCCGAGGTCCGCGTCCTTGTCGTAATAGAGTATCGCCATGGCTCTCCTCGCTTCAGTCTGAGAGGGCGTGTTTCCGGCTGGCCACCTTGAGGCGCCCCTCGTCCCGTTTGGGCAGGCTCTTGCTGCCCCGGGCGATGGCCAGCGTCCCACTGCGCACGACCTCCTGGATGCCGAACGGCTGTAAGAGCTCCAGCAGTGCCGAGATCTTGCTCGCTTCCCCGGTCACCTCCACGGTGTAGCTGCTGGGCGTCACGTCCACGATCCGGCCGCGGAAAATCTCCGTGATGCGGAGGATCTCGGCCCGGTTCGCCGGCTCGGCGTTGACCCGGATGAAGATCATCTCGCGACCGACGTGCTGTTCGTCCGTCAGGTCCACCACCTTGATCACGTCGATCAGTCGGTGGAGCTGCTTGACCGCCTGCTCGATGACCCACTCGTCCCCGTGGAGCGAGAACGTCATCCGGGAGACCGTCGGGTCCAACGTCTCCGCCACCGACAGGCTGTCGATGTTGTACCCCTTGGCGGCGATGAGCGAGGCGATCTTCGCCAGGACCCCCTGGTGGTTCTCCACCAGCACGGAGAGGATGTGCTTCCGGTAGTGTCTCGGATCCGTCATGGACATCCCCCTCGCCGCCTCAGCGCCAGCCCTGGAAGAGTTTCTCGGGAATCGGATCCCCCACGTCCAGGATTTCCTTGAGGGAGCAGCCCGCCGGGATCATGGGGAAGACGTTCTCCTCCCGCGCCGTGACGATGTCCACGACGACAGGGCCCGGAGTCGCCACGGCCTTCTCGATGGCCGGCCGGACCTCGTGGGGCTCTGTGGCCCGCAGCCCCACCGCCCCAAAGGCCGCTGCCAGCTTGACGAAATCCGGCTGCATCTCCAGGTCTACCTGCGAGTACTTGCCTCCGTAGAACAGCTCTTGCC
>JBGPQZ010000283.1:0-3971 GCA_041489335.1 Methylomirabilia bacterium | reverse complement strand
GATGATCCCGCCGGGCGTCGGCCTGCTCATCGGCATGATCAAGGACTCCTCGGTCATTTCCGTCATCAGCTACCTGGAGCTGACCCGGGTGGGACAGATCCTCACGGAGAAGACCTTCCTCTCCTTCCAGGTCTTCGGGATCGTGGCCGCCCTATACTTCCTCATGTGCTACCCCCTGTCGCGCCTGGCACGGTACGCGGAACGGAGGTTGAGGGTCGGTGGTTAAGGTCAAGAATATCCATAAGCATTTCGGCCACCTGCACGTGCTCAACGGCGTGTGTCTGGAGGTGGCCCGGGGCGAGGTCGTGGTGATCATCGGACCCAGCGGGTCGGGCAAGAGCACGCTGCTCCGCTGCCTGAACTATCTGGAGCCGGTGCAGTCCGGCGAGATTTGGATTGATGGGATCCGCCTGGATCACCACAAGACCAACATCCGCGCCGTCCGGGCCGAGGTCGGCATCGTTTTCCAGGCCTTCAACCTCTTTCCGCACCTCACCGCCCTCCGGAACGTCATGCTGGCGCCGCTGGTGGTGCGCAAGCGGCCCGAGGTCGAGGTCCGGCAGGCAGCGGTGGCCATGCTGACCAAGGTGGGGCTCCAGGACAAGATCGACGCCTACCCGTCGCAGCTCTCGGGCGGTCAGCAGCAGCGGGTGGCCATCGCCCGCGCTCTGGCCATGCAGCCGAAACTCATGCTCTTCGACGAGGTCACCTCGGCCTTGGACCCAGAGCTGGTCCGGGAGGTCCTGGACGTCATGAAGCAATTGGCGCGGGACGGGATGACCATGATCGTGGTCACGCACGAGATGGGTTTCGCGCGGGAGGTGGCCGATCGGGTGATCTTCATGGACGAGGGGCGGATCGTGGAGGAGGGCAGCGCGGCGGATGTCTTCGACCGGCCGCAGCAGCAGCGGACCCGCGAATTCCTGGGGAAGATCCTCTAGCTGGCATGCCGGGCCACGAGGCGTGCGGCCCCGGCGGGCCGAAGGGAGAGAGAAGATGGAGCTGGATGGCAGGATGAAGCAGGCGGTGGTGGGATGGGATCTCCGCCGCGTCGTTTTTCGCGACCTGGAGCGCGACTACCCGGTGGTGGAGCGGGGCGAGGGGATCTACCTCTATGATACCAAGGGACGGAAGTACATCGACGGGTCGGGCGGGTCGTCGGTGGTGACCTCCATCGGCCACGGGAACAAGCGGGTGGCGGCCGTCATGGCGGAGCAGGCCCAGACGATCGCCTTCAGTCCGGCCCACTGCTTCGCCAATAAGCCGCACATCGAGCTGTGCCACAAGATCGCCGAGATCGCCCCGCCCGGCATGAAGCACAGCTTCCTCCTCTCCGGCGGGTCCGAGGCGACCGAGAACGCCGTGAAGTTCGCCCGCCAGTACGAGTTCGAGCGGAACAACCGGGGCAAGTCCACGGTCATCGGCCGCTGGCAGGGGTTCCACGGCAACACCTTCGGCGCCATGACGGCGAGCGGTATCACCTATCGCCGCCGCATCTACGGGCCGATGCTGGGCCACTCGGTGAAGATCCCGCCCTGCTTCTGCTACCGCTGCGAGTGGGGGCTCAGCCCCGGGAAGTGCAACCTGGAGTGCGCCCGGGCCCTGCGCAAGGCCATCCGCCAGGAGGGGCCGGAGAACGTCCTGGCCTTCATCGCCGAGCCGGTCGTGGGGGCGGCCCTGGGGGCCGTGCCGGCGGTCCCGGAATACTTCCCGCTGGTCCGCGAGATCTGCGACGAGCAGGACGTCCTCTTCATCGCCGACGAGGTCATGACCGGGTTCGGTCGGACCGGGGCCAACTT
Source organism: Methylomirabilia bacterium (assembly GCA_041489335.1). Classification (GTDB taxonomy): domain Bacteria; phylum Methylomirabilota; class Methylomirabilia; order Methylomirabilales; family 2-02-FULL-66-22; genus 2-02-FULL-66-22. The sequence goes on along the minus strand of JBGPQZ010000283.1, from coordinate 2,172 downwards.
CGGCGTGAACCACTGGGGGGTGGTGCCCGACATCATCGCCACGGCCAAGGGGGTCTCGGGCGGCTACACGCCGCTCGCCGTGGTGATCCTGCGGGACAAGATCATGGATCTCCTGCGGGAGAAGCACAGCAACTTCCGCGGCGGCCACACCTACTGTGCCAACCCCCTCTCGGCCCGTGTCGGAGCCGAGGTGCTCGCCATCATCCAGGAGCAGCACCTCATCGAGAACTCGCGGCGCATGGGGGAGCGGCTGCTGGCGGGCCTGCGCAAGCTGCTCGATCACCCGACGGTGGGCGACGTGCGCGGCAAGGGGCTGATGGCCGGGGTGGAGTTCGTCCGGACCAAGCAGACGAAGCAACCCTTCCCGGCGGAGTACAAGTTCGGGAAGCGCCTGTTCGAGGAGGCCTTCGCCCGCGGCCTCGTCATCTTTCCCGGCAGCGGGACGGTGGACGGCGTGGAGGGGGATCACATCCTGATGGCGCCCCCCTTCATCATCACGGAGAGCCAGGTGGATGACCTGCTCCTGATCCTGGACGAGGCGATCGGGGCCGTGGAGAAGGGCCTTCCGGCGGAACTGCGGAGCTAGTCGTCGTCTTCCGACGCAGGCGTCGGCCGGGCGAGACGAGGAGGATCGGAATCATGGGTGCGCAAGTCTTCCGGGATTTCAAGAAGGCCTATCCGGTGATGGTCCGGGGGAAGGGTGTCTTCCTCTACGACAAGGCGGGGCGGGAGTACCTGGACGCGGTGGGCGGGATCTCCGTGGTCAACATCGGCCACGGCGTGCCCGAGGTCATCGCGGCCATGCGGGAGCAGGCCGAGTGGGTGGCCTTCGTCCACGGGGGCTCCTTCGCCAACGAGGCGGCCATGGCCCTGTCCGAGGAGCTGGCCACCTGGGCGCCCAAGGAGATGGGGCGCGTGCTGCTCCTCTCCGGCGGCTCCGAGGCGACCGAGACCGCCATGAAGCTGGCGCACCAGTACCACCTGGAGCGGGGGAAGCCCGGCAAGTACCGGATCATCTCCCGCTGGATCAGCTACCACGGCAACACCATCGGCGCCTTGTCCATGTCGGGCCGCACGGCCTGGCGCAAGGAGTTCACGCCGTACCTGCAGAACTTCCCCAAGATCCACCCCCCGTACTGCTACCGCTGCCCCTACGGGAGGAGCTATCCGGGGTGCGGGATCGCCTGCGCCGAGGACTTGGAGCGCGTGATCACCCTGGAGGGGGCGGACGACATCGCCGCCTTCATCGCGGAGCCGGTGATCGGCACCTCCGCGGCAGGCGTCACACCGCCGCCCGAGTACTACCCGCGCATCCGGGAGATCTGCGACAAGCACGACCTCCTGTTCATCGCGGACGAGGTGATCACCGGGATCGGGCGGACGGGCAAGAACTTCGGGATCGACCATTGGGGCGTCATCCCCGACATGATCACCACGGCCAAGGCGCTCTCCAGCGGCTACCTGCCGCTGGCGGCCGTGATCCTGCATGAGAAGGTGTACGACGCCATCGCCAAGGGGTCCGGGCACATGACGCAGGGGTTCACCTACTCGGGGCATCCCCTCTGCGCCACCGTCGGCTTGGCCGTGCTCCAGTACCTCAAAGCGCACAAGCTGGTGGAGCACGCCGCCCAGATCGGGCGCTACCTCCTGCAGCGGCTGGAGTCGCTGAAGCGGTTCCCCATCGTGGGGGATGCCCGCGGGACCGGGCTGCTCCAGGGGGTGGAGTTCGTCGCCGACCAGACCACCAAGCGGCCCTTCCCACCCGCGGCGGGTGTCACGCGGCGGATCGTGGAGGGCGCCCTGGCGGAAGGGGTGATGGTGGTGGGGGGGATGAGCGGCATGATCGACGGGGTGGCGGGCGACCACATCCAGATCAGCCCGCCCTACATCTTCACCGAAGCCAACGTGGATCAGCTCGTGAAGGCCCTGGAGGTGGCGATCCAGCAGGTCATGCGAGAGGTTCCCGTTCACTGAGAGGGGGGTGGTACCCCGTGAGTCATCAACCCTGAGCCACTGAGGATCCACAAAAGGAGCACACCATGGCAGCCGAGAGTGACGCCCGGTTCGCTACGGAGGAGTACCTCCGCCACATCATGCTGGACTTCCGCCAGATGACGGAGTTCGTAAAGGAGCCGTTCCTGGTGGCGCGAGCCGATGGCATCCGGTTCTGGG
>JBGPQZ010000282.1:0-3973 GCA_041489335.1 Methylomirabilia bacterium | reverse complement strand
GACGATCTCGTGGACGCCGGCCCGCACGAGGTCTTCGTCGAAGCCGGCGGCACCGCCATTGCCTACCACAACGACGCGGCAGTAGCGCAGATGCGGCAGGTCATACGCACCGACCACGCGCCGGAACGTCTCTTCACGGATGTCCTCGGGCTGCCGTGGGACCGGGCGCACGAGGAGGCCATGCGGCTGGAGCACGCCCTCTCGCCGGAGGCCGCCGCGCGACTGGAGGATCTCCTGCGTCACCCGGAGACCTGTCCCCACGGCGCGCCGATTCCGGCCGCCGACGGCAGCGTCCGCGCTCCGGCCACGCACACGCTCGACCGGGTCCCGGCGGGGGCACGGGTGCGGATCGCGCAGATCGTGGAAGAAGAGGCCGCGCTCCTGCGCCATCTGGCCAGCTTGGGACTCTTGCCCCACGCGGAACTTTCCGTGGAAGAGGCCGCACCCTTCGGCGGCCCGCTCCTCGTCCGCGTGGGGGAGGCCCGCTACGCCATCGGCCGCGAGATCGCGGCGAAGATCCTGGTCGCCGAAGTGATTCCTAACCGCCAAGACGCCAAGAACGCCAAGGCGTAGAGGGCTCAGATGAACGATGGACCAGCCTCGGACAAGAAGCCCTGAAGTCTAGTCCGTGTGCTTCGGTTCCGAGGAAGAGAATTTGTTCTTCTCGGAAGGGGGAGATCGTGCCCGTCAGTTGTCACGGGGCCCTGCAAAAGCTTCGGTCGGACGCCGACCTGTCCGTGGCCCTCGCCGGGAATCCCAACGTCGGCAAGTCCACCATCTTCAACCACCTCACGGGCATGGGGGTGGCCACGGCCAACTACCCGGGCAAGACGGTGGAGGTCCAGCTCGCGGAGACCCGCTTCGGCGATCGGACCATCGGCGTCTTCGATCTCCCCGGCACCTACGCCCTGGGCGGCATCTCAGAAGACCAGTGGGTGGCGCGCCAGGCCCTCCTGGACGGCACGCCCGATGCGGTCATCCTGGTCCTGGATGCGACCAACCTGGCGCGCAACCTGTACCTCGGCCTGCAGATCCTCGACCTGGGCCTCCCGCTGGTCGTCTCCCTGAACGTCGTGGACCAGGCCGAGGCACGCGGCATCCAACTGGACAGCGAGCGCCTCGCGGAACTCCTCGGAAGCCCGGTGGTCCCCACCGTCGCCACCCGCGGCACGGGCCTGGACGCCCTCATGGCGCAGGTGGTCCGGCAGGTGGCGCATCCCGCATCCCTGCGGCCGCGGCTCCGTTACAGCGAAGATGTCGAGGCGGCCATCGGCAAGCTCGAGCGCGCCCTCGCCGCCCGAACCGATCGGCCGCACGGCCTACCCCCCCGCGCAACCGCGATCCTGCTGCTCGAGGGAGACCCCGAGATCGGCGACTGGCTCGCCGGGGCACCGGATGTCGAGGATCTCGTCGCCCTCCACAACGAACTCGCCGACGCCCTGCGCGATCTGCGCGGCGAGGACCCGGCCCTGCTGCTCTCGCGGGAACGGCACGGCCTGGCCGGTCTCATCGCCGCGGCGGTCGAGGCGCGCGAGCAGGAGCGACCGCTCCTCGCGGACCGCCTCTGGCGGCTCACCACGGCGCCGCTCACCGGCCTCCCCTTGCTTGGCCTCGTCCTGGCGGGGATCTTCACCTTCCTCTTCGTCGTCGGCGACTGGCTGTCCGCGGGATTCGGTGCGTTCTGGGCCGCCTACGCCTCCCCCGCGATCCGCTGGCCGTTCCATGCCTTGTTCGGCGACGGAATCCTGAGTCGGACGCTGCTCTGGGGGTTCGACGCGGGTCTCAACGCGGCCCTCGCGGTGGGCATCCCCTACGTGCTCACCTTCTACGCCCTCCTGGCCGTGCTGGAAGACACGGGGTATCTCAACGCCGTGGCCTTCCTCACGGATCGGATCATGCACAAGATGGGACTGCACGGACGGGCCATGATCCCGCTGGTGGCCGGGGCGGGCTGCAATGTCCCCGCCATCATGGGCGCGCGGGTGCTCGGCAGCCTGCGCGAGCGGGTCATCGTGAGCACGCTGGTCGTCCTCACGCCGTGCAGCGCGCGGACGGCGGTGATCCTGGGGGCCGTCTCGCTGACCGTGGGCTGGAAGGCGGCCCTGGCGATCTATGCCGTCACGGCCGCCCTGGCTCTCGGCACGGGGATCGGCCTGCACCGCTTCCTCCCCGGACGGAGCATGGGGCTGGTGATGGAGATGTTCCCCTTCCGCCGCCCGGGACTCGGGGCCATCCTGAAGAAGACCTGGGGACGATTCGAAGACTTCGTGTTCGTGGCCACGCCGATCGTTCTCGGGGGCAGCATCATCCTGGGCGGTCTGCACGAAACGGGACTCCTCTGGGCGCTGGCCACCCCGCTCAAGCCGATCATGGAGTGGTGGCTGGGCATCCCCGCCGTGGCGGGCCTCACCCTGATCATCGCCGTCCTCAGGAAGGAGCTTGCGCTCCAGCTCCTGGTGACGCTGGCCATGATCCAGTACGGGCCCGAGGCCAAGAACCTCCTGTACTTCATGCGCCCCGAGCAGATCGTGATCTACGCCCTGGTGAACACGATCTACATTCCGTGTCTGGCCACGATCTCCGTCCTGGCGCGGGAGCTGGGCTGGCGCCGGGCCCTCCTGATCTCGGCGTTCACCATTGTCCTGGCCCTCCTGGTCGGCGGCATCGCCCGGGGAATCCTGACCGTCTTCCCCATGTAAGGCCGAACGTTGCTGTTCACCGCTGAGCAGTGTCCGCCTCTCGGCGATTCAGTCGTTTCTCGGATCGGGGTGAAGGCGCTGCCTCGAGGTTCGAGCGGGCCAAGCCTCACTTGAAGAGGTCGTAATCGAACCCCACCCCGAACACGCCGAACGCCTCGTGCCCGCGGTTGCGGTCCTGCACGTTGTAGCCGATCTCGGCATAGAATCGCGGCCGGCTCAGGGACCAGAGGCGCTCCTTCGGCACCCAATAGAGCGCCGCGCCGACGCGCTGCCGGGTCAGTGTCGCATCGACGGCATGCGTAACCTCGTAGAACGGCCCTGCCAGCAGGATCTCGTTGGCCGTGCCCTTCCACGCCTCGAACAGCACATGGCTTCGGTTGGCGACCAGGAAGTCGCCATCCTTAAGAAGCGTGTCGTACTCCCGCTCGAAGAAGAAGGGGCCGCGCCCATCGAACCGGTAATAGGCGAGATCCGTCTGGTTCCGGAGGTAGAGGGGCCCGACCTTCCCACGGAGCGTCGGCTGCAACAGGAGCCGATGTCCAAGGCCGGATTCCTCCTGGCCTTTGAGGGCATCGATCTCGTCGTTGCCGAATCGGGAACGGGCGGACGGAAACGAGAGGAGCGCGCCGTTCGATGCGAAGAACCCGTACAGGTCGTACTGCAGCCGCAACTGGGCGAAGATGGCCGGCATCCATTCTCCGTAGATGGACGCCTGGGCAAGGGCGGAGTTGATCCCGAGCATCGTGCCGGCTTGCAGGTACGACGAGGGGATCGCCTCGATCTTGTCGAACATGCTGATCCATCGGCGATAGGCGCCGACCACGAGCATGAAACCCTCGGGATTGGCGGCGCCGACCAGATCGGCGTGGACGACGGTCTCGATCGGCGTCTTGCCGGGCGGCACATCGTCCGCCAGGAATGTCGCCGCCTCGCTCCACGGCGCGGACAGCGCCAGGAGGAGTAGCAGTGCTCCGGCCAGCATGGAAGAGTGCATTCATCGGCTCCTTTCTGGGGGATCCGGCCCGAGTGACCCCGAGGATATGCGCGCTCCGGCACCCTGACTTGCCAGCGCGTCTGCGGCTCAGGGGAGGTGGGCGGGTGATAGGAAAAACCGTTCATCGCATGAACCGTACCGGTTGTCGAACCAAAAGTAGTCGGCCAGGGCTTCCCGCAGCCGGGTCAACTCCTTCAAGCGCGACCGGTTCTTCTCGTCGGCGATGGTGAGGTCCAAGAGCTCAAGTGCTCGCTCGAAGGCCCGTCGCCCATACTCGGCG
>JBGPQZ010000281.1:0-4025 GCA_041489335.1 Methylomirabilia bacterium | reverse complement strand
GGCCGCCGAGCACTGCGACTGTCTCCTCCTGCTGGTGGGAGGAAGGATGCAGGCGCAGGGATCCCCCGAGGAGGTGATGACCCCGACGCATCTGGAACGGGCCTACGGCTGCCCCGTGGCGGTGGAGCGGAACCCGGCCTCCGGCCGTCCGCGCCTCACGAGCAGCCTCGGCCCGAGCACGAGTGATCGCACGACGTTCACCTCTCCCTGGAGCTAAGGGAAGCTGGTCGTCCCGGGCCTGCCCGCGCGCTGCGGTCGGGACGGGAGAAAGCCAGCACGGTCCCGCCACTGTGAGTGGGGAGCGAACCCGCAGCATGCCACTGTTCCGCCGGGGGCGGAATGGGAAGGCGCGGGGGAGCGACGATCCACGAGTCAGGAAACCTCTCCGGGGAACGGCCTGACCACCTCGCGGAAAGGAGGGCGGCCTCATGTTGGATCGAGGCAATCGCATTCGGAGACGCATTCTGATTCCAATTCTCGCCGGACTGCTCCTCGCCGGGAGCCATCCGGCCGAGGCCGAGGAGCCGGAACTCACGATTGAAGAGGTCGTGGTGAGCGCCTCGCGCCTGCCCGACGCGATCCAGGAACTGCGGCGTGTGCCGGGGCAAGTCTACGCCATCACCCGGGAGGAGATCGAGCGAACCAAGCCTCGCACGGTGCAGGAGGCGCTCCGGCAGGTCCCCGGGATCGTCCTCTACGACCTGAACGGCAACGGCTTCCAGTCGACGGTGGATCTGCGGGGCTTCAACGGACAGCCCAGCCCCGGCGTGTCGGTCTTCGTGGACGGCGTGCGGGTGAACGAGGCGGATTCCAACGCCGTCAACTTCGACCTCATCCCGATCCAGGACGTGGAGCGCATCGAGGTGCTGCCGGGGGCGACCGCGCTGTTCGGCCGGAACAGCCTGGGCGGCGTCATCAACATCCTCACCAAGCGCGGGACCAAGACCCCGCAGACGACCGTCGAGGGCGCCCTGGGGAGCTACGATCACTACCGGGTCTCGGCGAACACCAGCGGCCCCTGGAAGGCGCTCGACTACTATCTCGGAATGGTGTGGGACCGCGAGAGCGGGTTCCGGGCCGTCTCGGACGGGCGACTCACGCGCCTGACCGGGCGGCTGGGGTATCGCCCCTCGGACGACACCGATCTGAGCATCGGGTACGGGTATGTGAACGATCGCCTGGAGCAGGCGGGGACGCTCCGGCTCATCGAGCTCGCCCTGGACCGGCGCCGCAACCTCACGCCGGGCGACTTCTACGCGAACGAGCTGTCCTCCGTCACGCTGCAGGGGCGACAGAAGATCGGCTGGGGGCTCTCCGTGGCGGGGAACGCCTTCCACCGCGGCAGCTCGCGGGAAGGGGTGAGCTACTTCGCGGGCGGATTCTTCCGCGGCATCACGGACACCGACACCACGGGGGGCACGCTGCAGCTCTCGCACGAGGCCGACGTCTTCGGGCGGACCAGCCACTTCGTGGTGGGAGGGGAGCTCTCGCACAGCGGGGTCAACACCACCTCGGCGGGGACCTTCGGCCCCGGGAAAAGGCTGATCGACGAGGAGGCGCCCGCGTTCTTTGCCCAGGAGACGTTCGACCTGACGAAGGAGCTCAGCCTGACGGCCGCCGTGCGCTACGACTCGACTAAGGTCCGCTTCGAGGACGAACTGGCGCCGGGCGGCAATGGGGAGAAGCGCTACAGCCGGCTGACGCCGCGCGCGGGGCTGACCTACACCCCGTGGTCCGCGCTCACCCTCTACGCCAACTACGGCGAGGGTTACCGCGTTCCGACCACGGACGAGCTGTTCGCCTTCGCCGGCTTTGGGTCCAATCCGGACCTCAAGCCGGTGAAGAGCCGGGGCTACGAGGTGGGCCTGCGCGCGCGGCCGGTCGGCTGGGTCGAGTTCCGCGGGGCGCTCTTCCTCACCGATGTGCAGGACGAGATCGTCTTCGATCCCCTGGTGGCCCCGTTCGGTCAGAATCGGAACGCCCCCGAGAGCCGGCGGCAGGGCTTCGAGCTGGAGGCCAAGCTCCGCCCGCACGCGTCCCTGGACCTGGCGCTCAACTACAGCCTCACGGATGCCAAGTTCCGCACCGGCGTGGCCCCGGTGGAGAAGGGGGACCGGGTTCCGTTGGTACCCCTGCACCGCCTGAACGGCACGCTGACCTACCGGCCGGTCCAGGGCCTGGAGCTGGCCGTGGACGGGCAGTACGTGAGTCGTCAGGTATTGTTGAATGACGAGGCGAATCAGTGGGCCACCCGGGTCCAGGATGCCTTCGTCCTGAACGCCCGCGCCTCCTATCAATGGAAATGGTTCACCTGGTTCATCCGGGGCAACAACCTGACGGACAGGAAGTATGAAACCTACGGCGTCCTGGGGGGATTTCCGACCGAGCCGTACTTCATGCCCGCCCCCGGGATCAACGTGCTGGGCGGGGTGACCGTCCGGTTCGACGGGTACTACTAACCGGGATGATTCGCAGACGAGGCGTGCATTCTGCGGATCGAATGACCGAAGACGCAGGTGGGGTGTGAGACGCGTGGGATTCGATTCGCTCGGGGGGCTGGCGAGGCGGTGGCCGAGGTGGCTCATCGCCTCCGGCCTCTTGCATGCGGCCCTCGTCGCCACGGTGTTGCTCTGGGCGCCCGCCACGGAGCGTCCGGCGACGGCCCTCCGCGTGCGGCTGGTCTCGGAGACGCCGCCGGCCCCGGCGATGTCAGCCGTTGTCGAGGCCGCGAAGGCGCTTCCACCGAAGCCCGTGCGCGCCAAGCCGCCCGAGAGTCGCCCGCCGGCCCCGATCGTCGCCGCTGCGATCGAGCCCGCTGCTGAAATCCGTCCGGCCGCCCCGGAGCCTGCCCCCGTCAGGGCCCCGGAGCCCGCGCCGCGCCCACCCGCGACGATACCGGAACCTGTTACCACCGTGGCGACCGGAGGAAACGCTGCGCAGGAGACCGGCTCGCCCCCCGAGAGGGAGCGGGCTTCGAGCGGAAACGGGCCGATCGGGCCACCCCAGGTGGGTTCCGCGCTGCCGAAGGCCTCGGCGTCAGCCAGCCGGTCGACCCCTCTCGGCCACGGAACGTTCCTTCTGCAGGCGGGAGACGGGCAGGGCACATCCGGCGGCGTGCCAGGGGGCACAGGGACGGGGCTCAGTCTTCCGGGCGGGTCAGGCCGCGGCGGCGGAGGGTCGGGCGGCGCGAGGCCGGGCGGAAACGGGGACGGGGTCGGGCCCGGCAGTGTCGGATTCGGGATGACCTCCGGGCTGACGCTCTCCGACCTCCTCCGGCAGATCCGGCGCCGCATCGAAGAGGCGAAGATCTATCCCGAGGATGCGCGGCGCGAGGGCATTCAGGGGACCGTGGACGTTCGCTTCCGTGTCGCCGCCGACGGCTCGGTCGAGCGGGCAGAGGTCGTCCGCTCCTCCGGTTCGCGGCATCTCGACGAGGCCTCCCTGCGCACCGTTCGCTCGGCTGCCCCCTATCCTCCGGTGTCCGGCTGGATCCGGATTCCGCTCTCCTATCATCTTCGCGAGAACTAGCCCGACTCTTTCACCGCCGTCACTTTGTACGAGCCTCCCCCGGACCACCCCTCGCCAGCCGGGTCTCGAGGGCCCCAGGGCCAGGCGGACGCGGGGCGGGCGGGATTCCGCTTGACCCCGGGCAACGCCCGGGAGTAGGCTGCCGGCAGTACCCCACCATGGCAGCCGCAGAGAACCGGTGTCCCGCAGCGGCGCCCATCCCACCACAGTCCCTCGGGCCACCGTGGCTCCTTTGTTCCAGCATTGCTATCGCCGTTTTCATCAGGGGTGAGTCGCCTCCGCTCGGGCGCTCGGTTCGGCGCGGGACCTGCGGAGGGCCCAGGGCCCGACGCGAGATCGCTCGGTCCCTCCCAGCTTCCTGGTGATCCGGCCCCCCGCGGCGGATCGGGCCACCCTGCGGGGCAGAGCGTCTCGCGCAGCCTGGCTCCGCCTGCTCGCAAGGTGACGAACGTGGGAACGTCCCGCATGACAGTTGATGGCGCCACCGGAGAAGGCGC
>JBGPQZ010000280.1:0-4063 GCA_041489335.1 Methylomirabilia bacterium | reverse complement strand
GTGGGCTCCGGCGAGGCCGAGATCCCGGGCGCCCTCAAGGATCTGACGACGCAGCTCACGGTCACGCCCCTCTGGTACGAAGCGTTGGAGGCCGAGACGACGATCGCGGCTCTCTTCGCGGGCGAGACGACACAACCGGTCGAGGAACTCCGGGGGGGCGAGGCCGGCCGGGTGGTGCTGGACCGCACCCCGTTCTATCCGGAGGCGGGCGGTCAGGTCGGTGACGTGGGGGCCCTCCAGGCCGAGGGCGTGGCAGCCGAGGTCCAGGAAACCACGCGCCCCGTGCCCGGGATCGTCCTGCACGCGGTCCGCGTGAAGCGCGGCACGCTCTCCCGCGGCCAGACGGTCCGGGCCGTGGTGGATCGGGAGCGGCGCCGGCGGACGATGAAGAATCACACGGCCACGCACCTCTTGCACGCCGCGCTGCGGCAGGTCCTGGGGGACCACGTGAAGCAGGCCGGCTCGCTGGTGGCGCCGGATCGCCTGCGCTTCGACTTCACGCACTGGAGCCCGCTCACGCCGCACGAGGCGGAGCGGATCGAGGAGTTGGTCAACCAGCAGGTCTGGGAGAACCGCGGGGTCACGACCCGGGTCCTGAGTCTGGACGAGGCCCTGGCGCTGGGCGCGACGGCGCTCTTTGGCGAGAAGTACGGCGAGCGGGTGCGCGTGGTGACGGTGCCGGAGTTCAGCATGGAGCTGTGCGGCGGGACCCACGTGGCCGCCACCGGGGAGATCGGTCTCTTCAAGATCGTGGCCCAGGGCGGGGTCGCGGCGGGCGTGCGCCGCATCGAGGCGGTCACGGGGCCGGGGGCCTTCCAGCAGGTCCGGCGCGAGGAGCAGGCCCTGACCGAGGCCGCGGCGCGCCTCAAGGCTCGCCCGCTGGAGCTGGCCGAGAAGGTGGAGAAGCTGGCCGAGACGGCCCGCGAGTTGGAGCGCGAGGTGGGACGCCTCCAGGCGCGCCTGGCGGCCGGGACGCTGGACCGGCTGCTCGAATCCCAGCAGGAGATCGACGGCATCCGGCTGGTCGGCGGCCTGGTGGAGTCCCTGGACGCCAAGGGGCTGCGCGAGCTGGGGGACCGGCTGCGGGATCGAGTGCAGAGCGGCGTGGTGGTCCTGGCGGCCTCGGCGGACGGGAAGGTGAGCTGGGTCGCCATGGTGACCAAGGACCTCACCTCCCGGCTGCACGCCGGCAACCTGGCGCGTGAGCTGGCCAAGCTGACGGGCGGCGGCGGCGGCGGGCGGCCCGATCTGGCGGAGGCGGGCGGCAAGGACCCGTCGCGCATCCCCGAAGCACTGGCGAAGCTCCCGGACCTCATCCGGGCGCAGATCAAGAGGTGAGGAGGACGGCAGGGCAGTGGTCCGGGATGGCAGCGGATGAGTGACGGCATGAGTCCAGGCCCCCAGGCGGGCCGACGCTGGCCGGTCGAGCGGGACGGGTTCCGGTTCATCCTCCCGACGATGGCGGTGAGCGCGCTCCTCTTCCTCTTCCGCTTGCCGGGGAGCGCGACCGTCGTCCTGCTCTTGGCGGCGTTCATCGTCTATTTCTTCCGCGATCCGGAGCGGGAAATCCCCGCGGGCGAGCGGCTGATCCTGGCGCCGGCGGACGGGCATATCGTGGCCGTCAAGCCGTTCCCGGACTGGAAGGGGCCCTTCGGGGAGCCGCTCACCCGGGTCAGCATCTTCCTCTCGGTCTTCGACGTGCACGTGAACCGGGCGCCGCTCACGGCCCTGGTGCAGGAAGTCAAGCACACCCCCGGCCGCTTCATGGCGGCCTGGGACGAGGCGGCCTCGCAGGAGAACGAGCAGACGCTGATCCGCTTCGCCTCGCCCGACGGCGACGTCTGGGTCAAGTTGATCGCGGGCCTCATCGCCCGCCGGATCGTGTGCCGGATCCAGCCGGGGCAGAAGGTGGCAGCGGGCGACCGGATCGGGCTCATCCGCTTCGGCTCGCGCGCGGACGTCATCCTGCCCGCCACGGCCGATCTCAAGGTGCGACGCGGACAGGCGGTGAAGGGGGGCGCGACGGTCCTGGCGGTGATCCCCTAGCGGAATGACCAATGGTCATTCCCGCGGAGCGGGAAGGGGAGGGGTCATGAAAGAGGCGCGGGGTGGGATGCGGCGGCGGATGCGGCGCGGGGTGTACCTGCTGCCCAGCATGCTGACGCTGGGGAATCTCTTCTGCGGGTTCTACGCCCTGATGGCGGTGTACAGCGACGAGTACGTCGCGGCGGCGGTGGCCATCCTGGTCGCGGAGGTCTTCGATTACCTGGACGGGGGGGTGGCGCGGATGACCGGGGCCACCAGCGAGATCGGCGTGCAGCTTGACTCCTTGGCGGATCTCGTCTCTTTCGGGGTGGCGCCCGGCCTCCTAGCGTATGTCTTCGCCTTGAAGTCCTTCGACTTGAAGTACACGATCTGGGGTCTGGGGGTTGGGGGCCTGGGGGCCTTCGCCTTCGCGGCCTGCGGGGCCTTCCGGCTGGCCCGGTTCAACGTGCAGGTCCACGTCACGGACAAGCGGTACTTCGTGGGGTTGCCCATCCCGGCGGCGGCGGCCGTGGTGGCAGCTTTCGTGTTATTCATGAAGGAGTCCTCGGCGGTGGTCGTCTACGGGCGGGAGCTGGTGCCGCCACAAGCGACTGCCGCCGGAGTCTTGCTTGGGATGTACGCCCTCGGGTTCCTGATGGTGAGCCGCATCCGCTATCGCAGCTTGAAGGGGCTGGAGATGCGGCGGCGGCGCCCTTTCGCCGTCCTGACCACGCTACTCCTGGTGCTCCTGGTGGTGGCGTCGCACCCGAGCCTGTTCCTGTTCGTCTTCTTCTTCCTGTATGCCCTGTCCGGGATCGCCCGCCTGCTGCCCGCGTGGCAGCGGCGACATCCCAGTGAGACGAGCGAGCACGCCGCGCCGGGCAAACACTGAGGCCCGGCGGCGGATGGAGAGGAGTTCAACATGACCGAGCGCATCCTGATCTTCGACACGACCCTGCGGGACGGGGAGCAGTCCCCCGGCTACAGCATGAACACCAAGGAGAAGCTGGAGCTGGCGCGGCAGCTCATGCGCCTGGGGGTGGACGTGATGGAGGCCGGCTTCCCCATCGCCTCGCAGGATGATTTCGAGGCGGTGCGGGCCATCGCCCGGGCCGTCCGCGGGGGACCGATCGTCGCGGGGTTGGCGCGGGCCAAGGACGTGGATATTGATCGGGCCTGGGAGGCGCTCATGCACGCGGAGCGCCCCCGCATCCACACCTTCATCGCTACCTCGGAGATCCACATCAAGTACAAGCTGAAGTCCACCCAGGAGGAGGTCCTGGAGGCGACGGTGGCCGCCGTGAAGCGGGCCAAAGGGTACACGGAGGACGTGGAGTTCTCGGCCGAGGACGCGCACCGCACTGACCAGGACTACCTTTGCCGGGTCATCGAGGCGGCCATCAAGGCCGGGGCCACGACGATCAACATCCCGGACACGGTCGGCTACGGCCTCCCCTGGGAGTTCGGCGACCGGATCCGCGACCTGATGAACCGGGTGCCGGGCATCGAGCGGGTGATCGTCAGCGCCCACTGCCACAACGACCTCGGTCTGGCCGTGGCCAACTCGCTGGAGGCGGTCCGCGCGGGCGCCCGCCAGGTGGAGTGCACCGTCAACGGGATCGGCGAGCGGGCGGGTAACGCGGCCCTGGAAGAGATCGTCATGGCCGTCCGGACGCGCAAGGACTTCATGCGCTTCGACACCAGCATCCGGACCGAGGAGATCTACCGCACCTCCAAGCTGCTCCAGTCCATCACCGGGGTCAGCGTCCAGCCCAACAAAGCCATCGTGGGGGCGAACGCCTTCGCCCACGAGGCGGGCATCCACCAGCACGGCGTCCTGCAGACCCCGCTCACCTACGAGATCATGACGCCCGAGTCGGTGGGGGTGCCCCGGAGCCAGCTGGTCCTGGGCAAGCACTCGGGCCGGCACGCCTTCAAGAAGCGCCTGGAGGAGCTGGGCCTCGCGCTGGAGGAGGAGGAGCTGAACAAGGCCTTCGTCCGGTTCAAGGCCCTCTGCGATCGGAAGAAAGAGGTCTTC
>JBGPQZ010000279.1:0-4072 GCA_041489335.1 Methylomirabilia bacterium | reverse complement strand
TCCTTGAGGATCATGTCCTCTTCGACTTCCTTGTCCCGAGAGATCTGCGCGGCCATCTCCTCGTACTGCCGCATGTCCTCGCGGAGCTTGGTGATTCGCTCGATCCACTCGTCGTAGACACTGGCCATGGAGAGGTAGTAGAGGGCGTGGCCGAGGGGGACCAAGTCGTAGATGTAGTAGTCGTACTGCCCGGCCACCACGATGTCCACGACCTCGTCAAAGATGGCGCTCTCTTCCATGGCGGGCTCGGCCGCGGCGGCCTGGATGTAGCTCTCGATCTCGTCGGGGATCTTGTCGAAGCCGTACATGTCGAAGATCTTCTTGCGGATCTCGTTCTGGTAGGCCTTGATCCGCTGGTCGGCGTCGATCTCCTGGGCGAAGAGGTTGGGCATAATCTCCACGGCCCCTTTGCCGAAGATGTCCCGCTGGAAGATGTCGGAGAGAGAGGCCTGGGGATCCACCGAAAAGACCAGGACCTTCTTGCCCTGCTTCGCCAGGTGGTAGGCGGCGGCGGCGGAGAAGGTGGTCTTGCCCAGTCCCCCCTTGCCGCCGAACATGATGTAACGTCGATTCGGGAAGTCCTTGAAGATCCGGCCGAGTCCCCCGTTCATGCCAGGTCCTTTCCGTGCGTCGGGCCGATGGATCGGCCCCGCATTCGTGGAAACCGTCTAGGCCAAGGCGTCGGTGAGGTCCTTCTCGCGCAGCATGCGCCGCTTCCACGTCGAGATCTGCGGGACCACGTACGGGAGGAGGCGTAGCGAGTAGTACGGCGGCAGAATGGGCACTCCCAGGAGATCACCCATGGTGATCAGGATGAAGAGGTGCTCCATGCTGCCCCGGGTCTTGAGGGCCTGGCGGGTCATCTCGTGGGCCGCCATCCCATAGACATAATCCTTGAACTTTGCCATCAGCCCACCGAAGAAACTCTGCTTCTCTTTCTCTTTATTCGCCATCGTCCCGTGTCCCCCTTTTGCGAAGAGCCCCTGGGTCAAAAACGGATGGAGGCTATCTCGTTCCCGCCACCCCTGTCAAGCCTCCTCTGCGCGAGGCCTCCTCTGCGCGAGGTCTGATCGAGATCACCATCCCCAGGCTGCCCCTGGGGTTGTCCCGCTCTCGCCGGTTACGACCCGAAAGGCGGGAGGCGATTCAGGGCGTCGATCAGTTGACGCAGGCGGCCGAAGTTCCGGCGGTTGAAGTGCAAGAGGAGGCGCGGCAGGCCCTCACCGAAGAGGTCGCCCGCCTCTTCGGGCAGGGCAGGGCCCGTGCTGATCTGGCCTGCGACCAGGATGTCCGCGAAGTCCCGGTTGAGGCCCGCCAGCGCCTCCTGGTCGGGTGCGGCCTGGAGGCGCAGCACCAGGCGATCCCCCACGTACCGGCTGGAGTGGTAGTTGCGGTAGAAGGCCAGGATCTCACCGACCGCGTCGTCCAGGCTGTCGGCTAGGCGATACAGGCCGAGGTCCTCGGCGGAGATCAGTCCCCGATCGAGGAGCGTCCCGCGGACGTAGCGATCCCAGGCCTGCCAGTAATCGCCGCGGGGGGGGTCCACGCACACCAGGGGCAAGAGGGGGCTCTTCCCCGTCTGCATCAGGGTGAGGGTCTCGAAGGCCTCGTCCATGGTTCCGAAGCCACCGGGAAAGAGCGCGATGGCGTCGGTCTCCTTCACGAAGACGAGCTTCCTGGTGAAGAAGTAGCGGAAGGTGACGAGCTTCGGGTCGTTCTGAATGACCTCGTTGGCCGACTGCTCGAAGGGCAGCCGGATGTTGACGCCGAAGCTCCGCTCCCGCCCGGCGCCGTCCTGCCCCGCCTTCATGATGCCCTCGCCGGCGCCGGTGATCACCATCCAGCCCTGCGCGCTCATCGCCCGGGCGAAGGCGACGGCCTGGTGGTACTCCGGTGTTTCCTCGGCGAGCCGGGCCGAGCCGAACATGGTCACCTTCCGGCTGCCGCGGTAGGGCGCGAAGACCTTGAAGGCGTAGATCAACTCGCGCAGGGCGGCGTTCAGGATCTTGATGTCGCCGCGGCTCGTCTGGTTCCGGATGAGCCGGAGGGCGCTGTGGATCATCTCCTCGAGAAACTCGGCGTGCGGGGAGCCGCCGGCCTCTTCGATCAGGTTGATGATGAGCTCTTCGGCCCGCCCGTTCCGCGGAGGGGCGGGGTGTCGGTGCTCCGGCGTCGGTCGATTCATGGTGCGATTCTCGCTCTGATCTGTGCCGGTCCGTCCAGGGACGGACCGAAGTTTATGCCAGGACGCGCCGGGCGAAGAGTGCGAGGAAGAAGAACGGGCTGAGGTTTCACGGGATACGCCGAGGCGGACCCTGCCGTTCCAAGAGTGCGGCGGCTTCGGGTGCCGGTAGGTTCAGATGATCCACGGAGAGCACAGGCGAAAGCGCTCGCGGGTGGAGCGGCTCAATTCTGCTTGATGGACTCGAGGGCGCGGGCCAGGTCGTCCTTGATTCGCAGATTGATCTTCAGGCGGTTCAGGAGGTCGGGCTGGTGCTCCGCGAGAAATTGGAGCAGGGCTGCAGTGTTGAGCGGGCCAGTCCGCGGCTGCGTGTCCAGAATCCAGTCGGTGATGGACTCCTTGTGCGGCCGGCGGACCTGAGGGTCCTGGTAGATGAGCTCTAAGATCCGTTGTGCCAACAGTGCATCGCCCACTGACTCCTCCTTCCCGATCTGAAAGGATTATAGCAGACAAGGCGCGAACTAGCAAGGTGCCCCCCGGCCGAATTCGGGCCATGGGCGCTCTGGGTGTGCGCTCCGCGGCGTGTAAGGATGTGCTGGTGCTGGCGATCAGTCCGCGCTGACCCGCTTGATGAGGATGCCGCCATTCCACAGGTGCGCGATCTCGTTCTTCGTGAGCCGGATCGTGGCCCGAAGTTCGACCGGCGGAGTGCTGGCCGGACTCATCCCGTGCCCCCTTCGTTTGTCGCGTGGCGCCGCCTGGAGGCGGGCCGTCCTTCCGGCGGATCGGCCGGCGCGGGCGTGCCCATCTCCCGAATGGTTGCGGCCTGGTGAAATCGGTCGAGGTCCGGGAACCGGAAGACGACGCGCAGCCGCTCCGGGTTCGTGATCGGGCGAGGCAGCGAGCGGATCGGGCCGAGGTCGAAACGGTAGTAGGGCGTGTCCTCACCGCCCCGCCCCGGCCAGGTGAGTCCCGGCAGGTCCCGTCGCGGGACGCGGGAGACCCGCATGATCTCTGCGTATTCCCGGATGAGGCCGATCTTGCGCCGGAACTGCGTGGCGCCTTCGTAGAAGGCGACGCAGGAGACGCCGCTCCGCGAGGCGGCAATGGCAGAAACCGGGACGTGGTAGAAGCGCTGGCGATGAATCACCTCCAGATGCGCCGGCCCTCGCACGGGACCGATCAGGATGACGGCCGTCCGTTCGCCCTCGCCCACGACGAGCGTGCGGGCGCGCCCGCGGGCCAGGTAGGTTTGCGGGTTGCGCTCCGCTTCGGTTCTCCGGCATCCTCGCCCTGCCATGGCCGAAACCGTACCACAACCCTCATGGATTTTCCAGGGATCGCCGCGCGGGCGCAGGCGCCGGAGCGGCGGCGGGTCATCCGGTCGACCGAACCCATCACCCTCGTCGCCTTGACACCCTCGTGCCGCCCGTGATACCTCAAGCGCCGGGAAGGGGGAATCTCGATCGAGGCTTCGGCTGCACTTATCGACCCATCCTCAAAGGAGGTCAAGTCATGCGACGCTGGATCAGTACCGGACTCGTCGTGCTCTTGGCTGTGGGCGCTTTTGTCGTCATGTCGCCCACCGAGGGGGAAGCGGCCTGGACCGCCAGTCGTCCCGTGCAGCTCATCTGCCCGTGGGCGGCCGGCGGCGGAACGGACCGCGTCGCCCGGATGGTGGGCATCCTGCTGGAGAAGGAGCTCGGCCAGCCGGTGACCATCGTGAACCGGACGGGCGGCGGCGGGGCCGTCGGACACACCGCGGGCGCGACGGCGACTCCCGATGGGCACACCCTCACCATCGTGACCGTCGAGCTGGCCATGATGCACTGGATGGGCCTTACCCCGCTCACCTACAAGGAGTTCACGCCGGTTACCCTGGTGAACATC
>JBGPQZ010000278.1:0-4087 GCA_041489335.1 Methylomirabilia bacterium | reverse complement strand
TCCTTGAGCTGCTCGAAGGCGAGCTGCAGGGCCCCGACTCCCTTCGGCTCCATGCGCAGGGCGGCGATCTGGTACTCGCCGCGCCGCTCGTAGACGGTGATGGTCCCGAAGACCAGCACGGCCAGCCCGTCGGTCGGCTGGAACCGGAGAAAGCGGTTGCTCCCCCGGAACATCACCCCGCGGATCTGGGCCTGGGCGTCCTTCAGGGTGAAGTACATGTGCCCCGAGGTGTGGTGCTTGAAGTTGGACAGCTCCCCCTCGACCCAGATGGCAGAAAAGCCGTCCTCCAGGACGGCTTTCACCTCGGCAGTGAGAGCGCTGACGCTGTAGACGCGCCGCGATGGAGCAGGGATCATGGTTGACCTTGTAGCACGCGATCTTCGCGATTGTCAAACCCTTCTTGGCTCTTGGCTCTGCATGTGCTAGCTTCCCCGGCCATGACGCGCCACGGGTGGGTCGGCGTAACCCAGGCTGTGACCGCCACGGCCTTCTTCTCCTTCGGAGCCATCCTGGTCCGGTGGGCGGCGGAACTCACGCCCGTCGAGATCACCGCCCTGCGTCTGCTCCTCGCCGGGGGACTCGTCGGCCTGGCCGCGTCCGGCGCGGGGACCCGCCTCCGGCCGACCGGCCCCGAGTTCGTTCGCCTCGTGCCCATCGGCCTCATCGCCGCCCTGCACTTTCTCACCTTCATCGCCTCGCTCTCCTACACGACCGTGGCGCACTGCCTCACGCTCACCTATACGGCTCCCCTGTTCATCGCCGCCCTGTCGCGACTCGTCCTGCGAGAGCCGCTCCCCGCGCGGACGGTTCCGGGGACCCTCCTGGCCCTGGCCGGCGTCGCTACGTTGGCCGGCCTCGAGCCAAAGCTCACCGCCCGCATGCTGCTCGGGGATGGGCTGGCCCTGGGCGCCGCCCTCACCTTCGCCCTGTACTCCCTCCTCGGCCGCCGCGAGCGCGGTCGGACTCCGCTTCTCCTCTACGCCGGCTGGATCTACCTCATCGCCGGGGCCGCCACGGCTCCCTTCGCCCTCGACGTATTCGCGCGACCCGTCCCGCCGCGCGCCCTCCTGGCGGTGGTCGCCATGGCCGTCTTCCCCTCGGCCCTGGGGCACACCCTGTACAACGCCGCCGTGCGGCGGCTGCATCCCAGCGTGCCCAATCTCATCGCCACCCAGGAGGTGACCCTCGGGATCCTCCTGGCTTGGGCCCTACTGGGGGAGGCGCCCTCGTGGAACAGTGCCGTGGGCGCCTTGCTCACGCTGGTCGGGGTCGGCGTGGTCCTCCACGAACCACGTGGAGCGGTGAATTAGCGGAGTAGTGGAGCAACTGATCCACCAATACCACCCGTCCACCAGTCCACTGCACGCGCCTCTTGTCATCGCGCCCGCCCTCGCGTATAAGAAAGGGGCGGAGAAGCCGGGGAGGGAACGAAGAATGCCAAACTGCTACACCATGCATTGCCCGGCCGTCCCGAGCCACGGGATTGACTGGACGCCGATCCCGGCGCCCTACCAGTCCATGCCCCTGATGGCCCCGGGGAAGCCCGGACGCAACCCGGAGCTGGTGAAGCTCCTGCAACGCTGTCCGAGCTGCGTGGTGCGGTTCGTGATGAAACCCTGACCGTCCTCGAGGCGTCGCAGGCGACCACTTCCGAGGAGCTGATGGTTTCCCGCACAGACAGGAGGAGAGCATTGGTGAGATACCCGTGGATCGCCCTGGGAGTATGCCTTGTCGTGCTGGCGTCGGGCTGCGGGGGGGCGCCAAAACTGATGGCCTACCAGCCGAAGAATCAGGATGAGGCCGTCATCGCCGCCCAGCTCCTCAAGATTCCCAACGGCATCAAGGCCCGGTCGCTGGATCTGATCATGCAGGCGTACGCCGAGGACGTTTACATCGGGAACTTCCACAAGTATCTCGGCGTGGCCAGCCCCGGCGCACCCCGCAGCATCTCCAAGCTCGAATTGCGCGATGCCTACTTTCAATTGTTCAGGGCGGTGAAAGAGCTGGACATGGACGTGAGGGACTTCCGCCTGACCATTTCCGGGGATCGCGCGGTGGCCGAGGGGCGCACGGAGCTCTCGATAAAGGTCGAGAGGAGCAGGGGGGAGTCCAAGAGGCCCGATCTCATCCTCAACGACGTCCTCTGGCGCCTCAAACGCGGCCCCGCCGGCTGGAGGATCCAGGAGGAGATCTTCCAGTAGCCGTCGGCCATCAGTCGTCAGCCTCGGGCTCCAAGCGGGCGTCCACCGCGGGACCGCCCGGGGCCGGCACCGGCGTGTCGAACGCCGATGACCCCTCGTCTCGCCTTCCCCGCACCCGCAACTCTTCGGACACGATCTCTACGGTCACGGCCCCATGCTGATCCGTTCGGAAGAGACGGATCCCCCGCTCCCGGTACCGGGCGAGCGTCTCCGGGTGGGGATGGTGAAAGGCGTTGCGGTACCCCACCGAGAGGATGGCGACCTCCGGCCGGACCGCGTCGAGCAGGGCGGGCCCGCTCGACTGGCGGGAGCCGTGATGGGGGACCTTCAGGATCTGGGCCGTCGCGGGGACGCCTCGCCGGAGCAGCCGCATCTCCCCCTCCCGTCCGAGGTCGCCCGCCAGCAGGACGGCATGCGGTCCCGTCCGCACCTCCAGCACCAGGGAGAGGTCGTTCGGAGAGAGCGCACGGGTGCCGGTCCCATCCGGCTTCGCCGCCGCCTCGGCGTCGGGGTGCAGGACCCTGAGCGCGGCCGGGCCCCAACGGAGGACTGGAGAATCTGCCGCCACTACCCGATGCGGAATCCGCCGGTGCCGCAGGTACTCTTGGACCCACAGGCCCATGGGTGTGACAGGTGGTGCCTCGCCGGTCCAGACCTCGCCGACCGGAAAGGCGCGCAGCAGGCTGGGAATACCGCTCGTATGATCCAACTGCTCGTGACTCAGGACGATGACGTCCAGGGACCCGACCCATTCGTGCCAAAGGAAGGGTGCCACCACCCTCGCTCCGATATCGAAGTCCCTGCCCGCTATGCTCCCGGCATCCAGGAGCAGGCGGCCCCTCCCCGGAACCTCGAGGTAGATCGCTTCCCCCTGCCCCACGTCCAGGACGGTCAGCCGCAGGTCGGGTTGGGGCCCTAGCGGGTGGAGCTTCAGAACGATCTGGAGCAAGAGGGCGAGGACACATCCGCCCGCCCCGAAACGTGCCAGCCGACCGACGCGGCGGCGACGCGCCTGGCCGTCGCCCGCGTTCAGCCAGAAGAGGCCGCACGCGACGGCCCCATAGTAAGCCAGGAGCATCCCCCCGGTGGGCGAGTACGCCCGCAGGCTGCTCCCGGGCCAGGCCGCGAACCAGGCGGCCGTGGCGAGCAGGAGATCGACCAGCCACCCATTGGCCTGATTGAGCCAGGCGAGGCCCGCCGGGGCAAACAGGAAGGCGGCGCAGGCGGCCGTGCCCATCCCCGTGATCAGGCCGCTCAGCGGCACGATGGGGATGTTCGCCAGGAGGCCCACGGGGGAGACGCGATAGAAGTTGCCTGCCAGGATGGGCAGGGTCATGGCCGTGGCCGCCAGCGTCATGACGAGAGACAGGGGAAGCCAGCGGATCGCGCGCGGACAGCCCGCCAGGGCGGGCTCGTAGATCGGCAGCACCAGCACGATCCCCAGGGTGGCCAGGAAGGTGAGCTGGAAGCCGACGTCCGAGAGGTACCGCGGATTCCACCAGAGGAGGGCCAGAGCCGACAGGGCGAGGCTGTTTCGGAGATCGGCCCGGCGGTCCAACACCACGGCCAGCAGATAGACATCCGCCATGACCGCCGCCCGGACCACGGAGGCGCCGGCCCCCGCCAGGGCGGCATAGCCCGTCACCAGGATCGCCGCGGCAGCCGCGGCGAATCGTGGGGAGAGCCGGAGGATCCGGAGTAGCCCGAAGAAGACCCCGGCCAACAGGCTCACGTTCAGCCCGGAGATCGCCAGGATGTGGTACGTGCCGGAATCCAGGAAGGCCTGGTTCATCTCCGGCGTCAGGCCGGACCGATCCCCCAGGACGGTGGCCTTGAGCAGGCCGGCCTGCCCGGCGGGCATGGCCGCGTCCAGGCGCTGGAGCAGG
>JBGPQZ010000277.1:0-4109 GCA_041489335.1 Methylomirabilia bacterium | reverse complement strand
TTGATCTCCTTCACCTTGTTGGGATTGGCCTTCTTGTAGTTCTCGATGATCACCCCGGTGGAGGCGAGGTCGCCCCCGTTGTCGATGATCGAGATCGTGATGGGCTGCTGGGCCGAGGCCGGAGACGGCACTCCGCCGAGCACGAGCCCCCATGTCACGAGGAACACCACGAACATGAGTCCGCCATACCTTCCGCAACGTTGCATCATGATCCTCCTCCTGTGGCCTGCTTCCCATCAACCGCGGTGACGGTACCACAACACGATGGAGCCACGAGTAGAATACGAGCGGTCTAGAGGCTGTCTGCGCGGGAATGAGCTCAACGCAATCGTGTTCTCCTGTATTGAACGATATTCAACATAGGCGAATTCAACATAGGACAACTCCCCCTGGAAAGTCAAGCCCCCAGTCAACTTTGGATCGACTTTGGATTCCGGAGTAAACACACATGGGTGGCACGTGCTGGGAGGCTGGTGGACGGCGGATCATCGGGGAGAGGTGGGGGCCGGAATCAGCCGCCGCAACCCGAGGGTCAGGAAGAAGAGGCAGGTGCTGACGAGGACGATGGCGGCGCCGGAGGCGACGTTCAAGTAGTAGGAGCAGTACAGGCCGAGCACCACGGCGATCACCGAGAGCAGGACGCCGAGGGCCATCATGCGGGAGAAGCGGTCGGTGAGGAGGTGGGCCGTGGCGCTGGGCGTGACCAGCAAGGCCACGACGAGGACGACGCCCACCGCCTGGATGGAGACCACGATGGTGAGGGCGATGATGGACAGGAGGAGGTAGTTCAGGGCCTGCACCGGGTAGCCCATGGCCTCGGCCACCGTGGGATCGAAGGAGAGCAGGAGCAGTTCCTTGTAGCAGAGGCCGACCGCCAGCAGGACGACCGCGGCCAGGAGGGCCGCCAGGACGAGATCCGTCCCGGTCATCCCCAGGATGTTGCCGAAGAGGAAGCTGAACAGGTCCGCCGTGTATCCCTGGATCGTGCTCATGAGCAGGACACCCAGGGCGAAGGCCCCGGCGAACAGGATGCCGATGGTCGTGTCGTAGCTGGTGCGGGCGCGCCGCGACACGAAGCCGATCCCCAGGGCCGTCCCCAGCGTGAAGAGCAGCGCGCCCAGATAGATGTTCGCCTTGAGCAGGTAGGCGATGACCACGCCGGGGAAGGCGGCGTGGGCCAGCGCGTCGCCGATGAAGGCCAGGCCGCGCAGCACCACGTAGGTGCCCGCCACGGCGCAGATGGCCCCCACCAGGACCCCGCCCAGCAGGGCCCGCTGCATGAACTCGAACTCGAACGGCGCCAGAAGGAACTCAATCATCGCTTTACCGGATGACCAATGACCGAATGAGCGCCCCCCCCATTGGTCATTTGGCATTGGTCATTTCGTTCGGTGCCGGTGTTCGTCCGCCACGACCACGCGCCGCTCGCCGATCTCCACGATCATCAGGTGGCTGCCGTAGGTGGTCTCCAGGATGTCCTCGCGGAACACCTCGGCCGGCGGGCCGTAGGCCACCAGCCTGCCGTTCAGGCACAGGACCTGGTCGAAGCGCTCGACCACGCAGTTCAGGTCGTGGGTGGCCACGACCACCGTCTTTCCGCTGTCGCGCAGGCCTTCGAGGACGGCGAAGATGGCGTGCTGGGTGGTGGTGTCCACGCCGCTCACGGGCTCGTCCAGGAGGAGGAGATGGGGGTCCTGGGCCAGGACGCGGGCCAGGAGCACGCGCTGCTGCTGCCCGCCGGAGAGCCGACCGATCTGGGTGCGGGCGTGGGGGAGCAGGTCCACGCGCGTGAGGGCCTGCCGCACGGCCAGGCGGTCCGCCGGCTGCGGGCGCCTCCCCCAGCCGATGCGTGGGTAGCGCCCCATCATGACGACGTCCTCCACCGTCACGGGGAAGTGGCGATCGATCTCGTCAAGCTGCGGGACGTAGCCCATCATGGATCGCTGCAGGTGGGCGTCGGCCTCGTGCAGCAGGACCGTGCCCCGGCGCGAGGGGATCAGACCGAGGATGGCCTTGAACAGGGTGGTCTTGCCGGCCCCGTTGGGGCCGATCACGCCGACCATCTGGCCCGGGCGAATGGCGAAGGTGATGCCGTCGATGGCGGGCGCCGCCGCATATCCCGCCGTGAGGTCCCGCACCTCCAGACAGTAATGCCACGGGCGCTCGGCCGCCGCTCCTGGAGCAGCCGATTCCGCAGTCCGCAGTCCGCAGTCCGCATTCATCTCTGGCCCCGACCTTCGGTCTCCAATTCCGCAATCCGCATTCCGCAATCCGCATTCATCTGAGTCCGTTCACGATCTGCGTCACGTTGTGCTTCATCAGGTTGAGGTAGCTGTCGGCCGGCGGCCCGCTGGAGAGGCTGCCGTCATACAGGTTCGTGACCACCTTGACGCCCGCGTCCTTCGCCAACGTTGCGAGCAGCTTCGCGTTGAAGTCCGCCTCGGCGAAGACCGCAGGGATCTGCTCTTGCTTGATCTTGCGCGCCAGGTCGGCCAGCGCCTTGGCGGAGGGTTCCTTCCCGGGGCTGGCCACCACGAACCCCCGCACGTTGAAACCATACCGCTGCGCGAAGTACTGGAAGGCATTGTGGAAGGTGACCATCTTCCGCCGGGAGGCCGGAAGTGTTTCGACTTCGCCGCGGATCCAGGCATCGAGTTCGTCCAGCCTGTTCTGATACGCCGCGGCGCGCTCGGCGAAGGCGGCGGTGCCGGCCGGGTCAACCCGGCTGAGCGCCTCCCGTATCCGGTCTACATAGGTCTTCACCAGGAAGGGATCGAGCCAGACGTGCGGGTCCGGGGCCTCCTCGCGGCCGCCGCCACGCTGGCTCGCCTCCGTCGACTTGAGCGTGGCCAGGCCCTTCGACAGCTCGACGATCTCGAGATCCCGCCTCGCCGCACCGCGCACGAGCTTGCCCCACCACTCCTCCAGGCCGGAGCCGTTCCAGAAGGCCAGCCGGGACCGGGCGAGGAGCCGGGTCGCGTCCGGGGTCGGCTGGAAGGTGTGGGGGTCGGTCCCGGCGGGCGCCAATGCCCGCACCTGGATTCTGTCGCGGCCGACTTGGCTCACCAAGTCGGCGAGGACGGTGTTGCTGGTGACGACAGGCCACCTGATTTCAACGCGCGCGGGCGGCGGAGCCGCCTCGGGGTGGGCGGCGGAGAGGCCCACCACCACCAGCATGAGCGCCTGGGCCGCGATTCTCGGAAGACGGCGTGTCATCGCATGATCTCAGGCGTGCTTCGACGGTCGCGCGCATCGCCCCCGATCCGAGGACCGCCGATCCGGTTTCCGAACTTCCCCCATGCGGCTGGCGCGGCGGCAGTCCGGGCAGCGGCCGAACAGCTCGATGCTGTGCCCCTCGATCTGGAACTTGGTCCGGCGGGCGAGGCTCCGTGCCAGGCGATCCACGTGGCACTCGGAGAACTCGACGACGCGACCGCAGCCATTGCAGACCAGATGATGGCCGTGGTCCTGGCTCTGGCGCGCGTAGTGGCGGTGGCGGTGGTCCATGTGCACGCGCGTGACCAGGTGGAGGCGCGCCAGGAGATCCATGGTGCGGTAGACGCTGGCCAGACCGATCCGGGGGTCGAGCGTGCGCGCGCGGCGGTGCACCTCGGCGATCTTGAGGTGTTCGCTGGTATCCCCGAGCACGTGGAGGATCGCCCGCCGGGACCGGGTGAGTTTGAGCCCGTGATCCAGGAAGGCCTGCTCCGAGTGGTCGTTTGGCATGGGAAGACCCTCAATTGAGAAAATTTCTCAATAAGAATACCATTCCACCGATGGCCTGTCAAGTCGCAGGCGACAGGCCCGCCCCGTTCGGCTTGACGCGCCTCGATTGCGGTGCTAGCGTCGCCGTCGACTTGCTCGCGAGTCAGAGTCCAGGTTCAGCCGCGCTGGGGGTGGCTGGCCGAAGCGAATCTTTTCCTTGCTCTCCGACGTGCGGGTATGCGCCAGTGGAGAGGGAAAGGGACCGCCGAGTATGGGCGACGGGCCTTCGAGCGAGCACTTGAGCTCTTGGACCTCACCATCGCCGACGAGAAGAACCGGTCGCGCTTGAAGGAGTTGACCCGGCTGCGGGAAGCCCTGGCCGACTACTTTTGGTTCGACAACCG
>JBGPQZ010000276.1:0-4147 GCA_041489335.1 Methylomirabilia bacterium | reverse complement strand
CATCAGGAGGAGGGCTGCTGCCCCCTCGCCCAGCGAGAGCCCACGCCGATCACGATCGAAGGGCCGGCAGGGCTCGGGTGAGAGGGCCTGCAGGGCGGAGAACCCGGAGAAGACGAACTCGGTGACCAGATCGGCGCAGACCACCAGCACCGACTCGGCCCGCCCCGCGCGGATGAGGGCCGCCCCGCGCCCCAGGGCGATCGTGGAGGAGGCGCAGGCCGCGCTCACGTTGATCCCGCCCGTGAGATCGAAGCGGCCGGCGACGGCCTCGATCATCCCCGAGAGCAGCACGTCGCCAGGCTCGGCGGGCGCGCCCCGCGCGGCCCGTTCCAGATTGTCGATCCCTCCCTTGGTGGTGGCGGTGAGCAGGACAGTATCCCCCGGCACCGGCCCGAAGCGCGCCCAGAGCCGCTCGAGGAGCGCGTGGAGCAGGGAGCAGCCCGGACCGGAGGTGAGGTCCTCGATGCATGCCGCGATCCCGGCACCGTACCGCTCGACGGCGAAGCGGCGGACCGGCCGGATGGCGGTCCGCCCGGCGAGGAGCCCGTCCCAGAGCGCATCGCACGTGTCCCCCATGGCCGTCACGGCGGCGGCATCCACCACCCGGACCGAGGTCACGGAAGCTCCCCCCGCCTCCACCGCGCCTGGAACTCCAGGAAGAAGGCGGGAGGGACCAGCAGCACCCGCTCCTCCCGGTCGAGCATCAGGTGGACGGTGAAGCCGGTCGTGGCCACCTCCCCCCGGCCATTCCGGATGGTGAGCTCGTAGTTGAGCCGCGCCGCCTCGCTCGGATGGAGGATGCCCTCGATGACGACCTCCTCCTCGAAGCGCAGCGGGAGCAGGTAGTCGAGGTGCAACTGCCGGACGGGCGTCACCACGCCCTGCCGCTGGAAATCCCGATACCCGATCCCGTAGCGGTCCCCCAGTGCCACCCGGGCCTCCTCGAAGTAGGAGGCGTAGCGCCCGTGCCAGACGATGCCTAGCGGATCCAGCTCCTCGAAGCGCACCCGGCGCCTGACCTCGACCCGCAGGGGGGGTGGATCGCCCGGGCGGGGCGGAAAGTAGGGCTTGATCACGCCGGCTCCTCCACGGGCAGGAGCAGGAAGCTCGCCGCCAGCCCCTCCGCCACACTCAGGCGGCAGTCATGCGCCGGCCGGCCCTTCGCCAGGCGCGCCCGGACCGACACCTCGACCTCCTGGCCGGGCCCGATCTCGCGCAGGAACTTGGCGCCCTCCACGGCCCCCAGCGCAAGCGGCCTCCCCTGCGCCGTCTCGACGAGATGCTCGGCGGTGAGCAGCTGGACCACGGCCGGCAGGACCGGGTGGCCGGGGAAGTGTCCGGCGAAGCCGGGAAAGTCCGCCGGGAAGCAGTAGCGCCGCAGGCAGACCCCATCTTCCGACCGCTCGATTCCGCCCAGGGCCGAGCGGGCGATGGCCTCTTTCAGTCTACTCATCACCCGAGAGGACCTCCTCCTGCCAGATCTCGAGCCGATAGCCAGCGGTCGCGTCCTCCAGCAGGATCCGCGTCGGGATCCGCGCCCTGCCGACCTGCCGGTAGTCGAAATACGACGTCCGCCAGGCCTCCGCGCTCGCCGCTTCCACACTGCTCAGCGTACCATCAGCCCCGCTGAAGATGAAGCGCAATATGCGGTCACCCTCGGCCCGTGACAGCTCCACCGTGTCTTCCCCGCTGCGGCGGACATCCGTCCGGTGCGGCCGCGGCCCGAAATAGATCCGCTGCAAGCTCGCACCGATCATGGCCGTGATCCCGGGCAGCTTGTCCATCGCGGGATGCACGAAACGGGGCCGCATGCCCGCCTGTAGAGCGCCGGGATCACCAGTAGGGCCGCCGGGATGGCCGCACCAAAGCCGAGGAGCACGGTCAGTCCGATGGAGTGCATCGCCGGATGGCGGCCGGCCACCAGAGCGCCGAATCCGGCGAGCGTGGTCAACCCCGACACGAGGACCGATCGGTCGGCGGCGTGCTCCCCGCCCCCGGACAAATGGCAGACCATGAAGATGCCGTAGTCCACGGACAGACCGATGATGAGCACCGTGGCGACGATGTTGAACAGGTTGAATTCCATGCCGAGGAACCCCATGCCGCCGAGCATGAACAGGAGGCCGGTCACGACCGGGACCAGGGCCAGGAGAACCTTGCGCACCTCCCGAAAGACGCCCACCACGAGGGCGAGGACGAGGGCGAAGGTACATACGATGTAGAGGACGAACTCGCGGCCGAGGGCGCGGCTCACCGACTCGCGGAAGCGGCTGGGCGACACGAAGTGCACCGGCGCGTCGGCGGGGCCGCGAGGAAAGAGGGCGGCCACGGCCGGCGTGTCTGGCACAAGCGTCAGCACGCGCCACCCCTGCGGCCCGCGGATGATCAGGGAATCCACCAGATCCCCGAGCCCCAGCGCCCGGAGGTCCTCCGGGCCCCAGTCCGCCGGCTGGCGCGAGAGCCGGTCGAAGAACGGGGCAAAGGCGTCCGGGGAGAAGCCGAGCGTGTCCCCCGCCTCTCGGAGCAGCGTCCGGGTCATCCGGCCCCGCCCCGCCTCCCAGAACGCCGTCCAGCGGCGCCGGTTCTCCGCCTGGGTTTCCGGCGAGGGGAGGATCGGCGCGAGCGACACCAGCTCCGCAACGGGGACGCTCCCGGCCAGGCGGGCGTAGACCTCGTCGTTGACGCGCAGGGCGGCGGCCAGGTCTCGCCCATCGGCAAAGACCATGGCGCGGCTGCGAAGGTTTCCCCAGGCGCGCCGAATCTCCCGGTCCGCCGCCTCGATCTCCCGCGAGACGAAGCTCATCGTACGCAGGTCCCCGTTGAATTGCAGATACGTGGCCCCCCAGCCGGAGAGCGCAAGAATCCCGAGCCAGACCGCGAGGACAAGGCGGGACGGCAACCGGCCGTGGCCGGGGACGGGGGCGGCCGATCGCCGCCCCTGCGCGGATCCCGCGGGCACGAGATGGGGGAGCACGACCAGCGAGAGCAGGACGGAGGCAACGATCCCGATGATGGAGAAGACTGCGAGCTGACGCTGGCCCGGCAGGGCCGAGAAGAGCATCACACCGAAGGCGGTGACGGTGGCTAGCCCCCCCGAGAATACGGGCCGGGTGATGGCCTCGAGGATTTGTGGCGGGGGCGCTCCCCCCTTGCGGAGGGCGAAGAACACGTGCATGGCGTACTCGTCCGCCATCCCAAGCAGCACGCCCCCGAATCCGATGGTCACCGCGAACACCGTCGGATAGAGGAGCGCCACGCCGCCGGAGGCGATGAGCAGCACGGAGGCCGGCACCAGGAAGACGAAGGCGGCCCACCAGCTTCTAAGGAAGACCACGTAGATGGCCAGAATGAGGGCCGAGGAGAGGCCGATCACCAGCGCCAGGTCGCCGCGGATGGCCTCGGCGTTAGCCAGGGTGTAACCGTGCCCGCTCAGGATCGTGGTGGTGATGCCCTGCGGGACGGCCGCGGACGCGGCCACCGCAAGCCGGTCCAAGAGGTCCCGCGCCCCGCGATAATCGGTGATGGCCACCGGCGTCTCGGCGATCACGAGGACGCTCGTGCCATCACCGCTCACGAAATGCCGATCGCGGACGGTGAGGCCCGGGATCAGCGCCAGGGACCGCAGCTTCGAGAGCGCCAGGCCATGCTGGTCGAGCGGATCCCGACGGAGCAGCCCCTTGATGGCGGTCCCCTCGGGCGTCAGGAGGCGCTCGCGGCCCTCGCGCAGGCGCGTTCGGACGGCCGTCGGCGTGAGTCCGGCAGCGAGCGCCGGGAGGTCGGACTCGCTCAAGAGGTTCGGCAAGGCGTCGAGCAGCCGGGGCAGCGCCGCACCGCCGAACACGTCTCCGGCCCCCGCCACGACCCGGCTGAACCACGGAGGCTGCAGCGCCGCCGCCAGGTGGTCGGCCGCGGCGAGGAGCGTCGCGGCCTCGACGCCGGGAGAGGCGGCCCGCAGGCTGATGACCATCCGGCGGGCAAAGGGAGCCTCCTGGAGCAGGGCGAAATCCCGCGCCGCCTCGGACTGGCCACCGGGGAGCATGGCGGCGATGTTCTCGTCCAGCCTGATCCGCTGGAAGAGGAGGGCCGAGACGAGCAGAAGGACCGTGACACCGCCCACGAGCACGACCCGGTGGCGGGCAAAGACGCT
>JBGPQZ010000275.1:0-4158 GCA_041489335.1 Methylomirabilia bacterium | reverse complement strand
GAAGGCGATACTCGGGGATGCCGTAGCGCAGCATGCCGCCCAGCTTGGGCTGCTTGTCGAAGATGGTGACCGCGTGGCCCTTCACGGCCAGGTAGTAGCCGCAGGTGAGTCCCGCCGGGCCACCCCCGATGACGGCCACCGACTTACCGGTGGCCGGGATCGCCGCGGGCTGCGGCAGGTTGTCGTACTCCAGGTCGGCCACGTAGCGCTTCATGAAGTTGATGGCGGCGGGCGAGTCGACGTCCTTCCGCCGGCAGTTCGCCTCGCAGTAGCGCACGCAGACGCGGCCGCAGGCCAGCGGCATGGGGTTCGTCTCGCGGATCAGATCCAGCGCCTCGCGGTACATCCCCGCGTTCGCCAACGCCAGGTAGCCCTGCACGTCCACGTTGGCCGGACAGTTGAGGAAGCACGGGCCGCGGCAGTCGGCGTAGTGGTTCGAGAGCAGCATCTCCAGCGCCGAGCGCCGGGCCCTCATCGCCGGCTCGCTTTCGGTCCGGATGTCCATCCCCTCGGCCACCGGCGTGGTGCAGGCCATGAGCAGCCGGCCGGCGCTCCGCACCTCCACCACGCACACCAGGCAGCTGCCGTACGGCGGCAGGCGCGGGTCGTCGCAGAGCGTGGGGATCTGGATCCCGTTCGCGCGCGCGACCTGCAGGATGGTCTGACTATTCTCGGCAGTGAGCTCCCTGCCGTCGATTCGCAGTGTCACGCTGGCCATGAATCCCGATCTCCGCGGCTAATCCTTGTAGATCGCATCAGAGTTGCAGACCGTGAAGCACTTGCCGCACTTGGTGCACTGCTCCTCCAGGATGGTGTGCGGCTTTTGCTTCTCGCCCACGATGCAGTGGGCGGGGCACTGGCGGGCGCAGAGCATGCACCCGTTGCACTTCTCGTGGGAGACGACGAACTTCACCAGCGCCGGGCACTGGTGCGCGGGGCAGCGGTGCTCGCGGATGTGCGCCTCGTACTCGTCCCGGAAGTAGCGGAGCGTGGTGAGCACCGGGTTCGGGGCGGTGTTGCCGAGGCCGCACTGGGAGGAGCCCTTGACGAAGAGCCCGATCTCCTCCAGTTGCGTGAGGTGCTCCTCCGTCCCCTTCCCCAGCACGATCTGCTCCAGGATCTCCAGCATGCGGAGCGTCCCGATGCGGCAGGAGGTACACTTGCCGCAGGACTCGTTCTGCGTGAACTGGAGGAAAAAGCGCGCCATTTCCACCATGCAGGTGGTCTCGTCCATCACCACCAAGCCCCCCGAGCCCATGATGGCGCCGGTTTTGGTGATCTGCTCGTAGTCGATCTGTGTCCCGCCGAGCGAGGCGGGGATGCAGCCGCCGGACGGGCCGCCCATCTGCACCGCCTTGAACCGCTTGTCCCCCTTGATGCCGCCGCAGACCTCGTTCACGACCTCGCCGATGGTGATCCCCATGGGGACCTCCACGAGGCCGGTGCGCTTGGCTCGCCCGGCGACCGCGAAGACCTTGGTTCCCTTGCTCTTCTCGGTCCCCCAGGCGGCGTACTTGTCCGCGCCGTTCAGGATGATCCACGGCACGTTGGCGAAGGTCTCGACGTTGTTGATACTGGTGGGCTTGCCCCACAGCCCCTTCACCGCGGGGAACGGGGGCCGCGGCCGCGGGGTCCCGCGCTTCCCCTCGATGGAGGCGATGAGAGCGGTCTCCTCGCCGCAGACGAAGGCGCCGGCCCCCTCCTTGAGCTTCACGTCGAAGCACATGGCGGAGCCGAAGATGTTCGTGCCCAGGTAGCCCTTCTCACGGAGGAGCGTGATGGCGCGCTTGAGCCTTCTGACCGCCAGCGGGTACTCGGCTCGGCAGTAGATGTAGCCGTGGCTGGCGCCGATGGCGTAAGCGGCGATCATCATGCCTTCCAGCACCGTGTGGGGATCCCCCTCCAGGACGCTCCGGTCCATGAAGGCGCCGGGATCCCCCTCGTCCGCGTTGCAGACGACGTACTTCACGTCCCCCGGGGACTGGCGCCCGAACTTCCACTTCTGGCCGGTGGGAAAGCCCGCCCCGCCGCGGCCGCGCAGGCCGGAGTCGGCGATGACCTTGATGACTTCCTCGGGCGTCATCTCCGTGAGGACCTTGCGGATGGCCTGGTACCCGTCGCGCCGCTCGTAGTCCTCGATGGAGTCGGGGTCGATGTAGCCGCAGTTGCGCAGCACGATCTTCACCTGCCGCGCCAGGTAGTCGTGCTCGCGGCCCTCGCTGAAGTTGCGGAGGACCAAGTGCTCCTCCACGGGTTTTCCGCCCAGGACGTGGCCCTGGAAGATCGCCTTGGCCTTCTTCCCGTCCACCTCACCGTAGATATACTTGGCCTTTCCGTCGTCGATCTCGACGAGCGGCTCGCGATAGCACATCCCGAGGCATCCGGTGGAACCGAGCGTCGCCATCCCGGCGTTCGACTCGGCGAGGCCCCGGAAGGTCTCGAACACCTTCGCCGCCCCCGCGGACACGCCGCAGGTAGCCATCCCGACCGTGATCTTCACCATGGGCCTATCCCCTCACTTCGCCTTGCCGCGGTGCTGGTAGTCCTTGAGGATCCTCCGCACCTTCTGGGGCGTGAGGCTCCCGTAGGCCTCCCCGCTGATCATGATCACCGGCGCCAGGCTGCAGCAGCCCAGGCAGGCCACTGGGCTGATGGTGAACAGCCCGTCCTTGGTGGTGTCGCCGGTCTCGAGCTTGAGCTCGTCCACGATCACGTTGAGGAGCGTGACGGAGCCCATCACGTGGCACGCCGTCCCGTCGCAGAGCTTGATCACGAACTTGCCGGGCGGCAGGAGTCGGAACTGCTTGTAGAACGTGATGACGCTGAAGATGTCGCTCGGCGCGGCACCGGTGATCTCGCTGATCTCGCCGATGGCGTCCTCGGGCACGTAGCCCGTCTTCTCCTGCACCACCTGCAGGAGCGGAATCACCTGACTGGCATCGCCCGCGCACACCTCCACGGTGCCCTGCTCGAAGTACTTGCTCGCCACCATCTGCATGGGAACCCTCCTCGAAGCGCTGGAAATTCTCGCAGCCCACGGATGATAGCCTCGGAGAGGGTGAAGTCAACCAAAAATGGGCGCCTTCCCCGGGGGAAATGCCTCAGCAGACAAATCCGGCGGGCCGCCCGGAGCGTGGGCGGAAGCGGGTCACGGTCTTCCACAAGGTCAACATCATGAAGCTGACCGACGGCCTGTTCATCCGCTGCGCCAAGGAGATCCACGATCGCGAGTTTCCTGAGATCGCGTACCAGGAGCTGATCATCGACGCCGGCTGCCTGCGCCTGGTGCAGGACCCGACCCAGTTCGACGTGCTCCTGACGGAGAATCTCTACGGCGACTCGTGAGCCGCCGCTCGGCCGCCCGCCCCTGAGAAACCTGGCCTCCCCTGCAACTCGTGGTCTGTCCCCGAGAACCGGAGAGGCAGAAAAGCTGAAGCCCACCTCGCCGTAGCGGAGGTGGGCTTCAGTGCTCTGCAAGGGCAGGCGCGACTCAGCTCTTCTGGTGGCACTTCGTGCAGGTCGCCTGGTCCTTCACGCTGAATGCGGCCTGCCCGTTGTGACAGGTTCCGCAGGCCTGTCCCCCTTCCATGTCCGCCATCTTGGGAGCACTGCGCTGCCCCTTGGTCATCTTGAAGATCTTGGTGTGGCAGTCGGTGCACTTCGCGCCCTTGGCGAGGTGCTTCTCGTGGCTGAAGGTCACCTCCCCTTTGTCCTTGCCGTCAAAGGCAAAATCGGCCGGCCCCTTGGCCTGGGCGAACGCCTTCCCGGCGGTGACGGCCCCGAAGAATCCGATCAGGGCCACCACGGCCGCGAGGGCCGCACACGACTTCCAGGTGCGTGTCACGGGACTCACCTCCCTTCGGCCGCCGGAGGCCCCTCCCCTACCGCCGGCCCCTTTGGTATTGGTGAGGCGACCGATTTGCCTCGGCTGTTCGTTCAAGCCCCTGCGGCGACGGTAAACGCCTCTCGCGCCGCCACCAGCGTCTGGTCAATGTCCCCGACGGTGTGCGCAGTCGAGACGAAGGCCGCCTCGAACTGCGATGGGACCAGGCTCACACCCCGATCCAGCATGGCCCGGAAGAAGACCCCATAGCGCTTGGCGTCGGCTGTCTTGGCGGAAACATAGTCGGTCACCGGGGTCGCGGTGAAAAACCCGGT
>JBGPQZ010000274.1:0-4199 GCA_041489335.1 Methylomirabilia bacterium | reverse complement strand
CAGCTTTTACGAGCAGCCGCTGCACATCGTGACCAAGGAAGGCACCGGCATCAAGTCCGTCATGGACCTCAGGAAGAGGCGGGTCTCCGTCGGCGCCCCCAACAGCGGAACCGAGGAGCAGGCCGACTACGTGCTCAAGGCGCTCTCGATCGACTGGAACAAGGACTTCACCAAGGAGAAGCTGGGGGCCTCGGAGTCGGTGGCGGCCTTGAAGGACGGGAAGATCGATGCCTTCTTCTGGAGCGGCGCGGTGCCCACGTCCTCCATCATCGACCTGTCCAGCACGCCCGGGCTCAAGATGGTGCTCCTCCCCGTGGGGGGTGAGGTTGCCGACAAGATCATGAAGGCGAATCCCGCCGTCTTCCACAAGACGGTCTTCGCCAAGGGCGGGTACAGCGCCGTGGACAAGGACATAGACGCTATCGCCATCACCGCGGTGCTGGTCGCCATGGAGAATTTTCCCGCGGACAAGACGTACCAGATCGTGAGCGCGATCTTTGCCAACACCATGGAGATTTCTGCCGTCTGGAAGGACGCCACGCAACTGACGCCGGCCAAATCCATCAGCCAGATCACGCCGGAGGCGATCAAGTATCTGCATCCCGGCGCGCAGAAATTCTTCAAGGAGAAGGGCGCCCTGAAGTAGATGCGGAGCCGACGTCGCGCCCTGGCGGCGTGTCTGATCTTCCTCCCGGTCCTCGTGCTGACCGCGTGGATGCTCGCTCCCGCGGGCTCCACGTGGATCGAGTTGACGGACGCGGAGACCGGGAGGAGGATCGTTTCCCAACTTCTGCCCGACGGCGAGAAGGCCGTCCTCACCTGGAAGAACTCCCTCTTCGGCCTGCCGGTCACGGAGGTGTTCGTGGCCGGCAGCGGCATCCTGACGCTCACCGAGGTCACGTTTGCCGACCCCACGGGTCGCGAGCCGCCACGCGTGAGGCCGGCGGACGTCGACGACCTCTACCACACGGGCGGGCCGTTCAAGGCCGAGGGCCTGTCGCGACCGGTGAGGAGCGTCGTCTTCCGGGTGGGGGAGATCGGCAACCCCGCGATCAGGGTCGGGAGCCGCCTGGTGCATTTCGCGCGGGAGGTGGGGTTTGGCGGGAGGGTGCTTCTCGTCGCGCGACGGCCGAGCCTGTACGAGTGCACCCTGGGGTGGCTGCTTGGCTGGTGAGACACCCTTCATGATGGCATAGGGCGCGACCCTTCAATCGCCCGCTGGGATTCCGTCTCTCCTCGGGAAAGGTGTCCCTCCCGCTTGACCAGCAGCCGACGTCGAAGGTTCTTCCGCTGTGCTCGGGACGCGTGAGATGCAATAGCGAGCTGCTGCAAGGGGCGGTCAGTCGCGCGAAGGGCGGCTAGCCGTCGGTCCGGAATTCCCAGAGGGCCCGGGCCTTCCGCACCAGGACGGCCAGCAGCAGGACCCCCGTGCCCGCCATCAGGGTGATGGCCAGGGGTGCCCCCAGGGCCGAGGCCAGGACGCCGACCTGGAGGGCGCCCAGCGGCCCGAAGCCGATGGCCAGGATCAGCGTCCCCATGACCCGCCCGCGCATGCCGTCGGAGGCGCTGAGGAGGATCAGGCTGCTCTGCAGGGTGGCGAAACAGGCCATCCCGCATCCGGCAATGAACAGCATCGCAAAGGACAGCGGGTAGGACCGGGAGAAGGAGAAGGCGAACACTCCCAGCATCATGCAGGCGGATCCCAGCGCGAAGACCCGCCCCTTGTGCATCACGTCGCGCCGTGAGGCGAGGATGAGGGCGGCCGCCATGGCGCCAAAGCCGTCGGCCGCCAGCAAGAGCCCGGTGAGCCGGGGTCCCAGCTCCAGCACCTGCTTGGCCACGACCGGCGCGATGGTCTGGTACGGGAAGCCCAGGAGGTTCATCACCGCGGTGATGGCCAAGACGGCCAGGATGACCGGGTTCCTCCCCACGTAGGCGAGACCCTCGGCCAGGCTCCGGAGGACGGGGCCGGACCCGGCGGCGCGGGTGGGTGGAAACGAGGGCAGCCCCAGGTAGATGCAGAAGTTCACCAGGTATCCGACGGCCAGGATGAGGAGGCAGCCGCCCGCGCCGATCACCGGCCAGAGGAGGCCCCCTAGGACGGGGCCCAATATCTTGGCCCCGTCCATACCGAGGTGGTCCAGGGCCATGGCGTTCACCACCCCGCGCGGACCCATCAGGTCGTAGATGACGGAGCGTCGCGACGGCATGTCCAGTGCCCAGGAAAACCCCAGGGCCGTCACCAGGATGGCCAAGTGCCAGAGCGCCAGTCGGCCGGTGAGAGCGAGGAGCCCGATGGCCGCGGAGGCGGCGGCGTTCCAGAGCTGGGCGCAGAGCAGGACCTTCCTGCGGTCGATGTGATCCCCCACCAGGCCGGCGAGCAGTCCCAAGAAGAACATGGGGAGTATGCGGTAGAAGCCAACCAGGGTGACCTGAAAGGCAGAGTCGGTCATCACCAGCACCTGCCACTGGAGGACGAACAGATCCATCCAGCGGGCAGAGTACCAGAACATGCTGCCGGCCCAGATGCGCCAGAAGCCGCAGGTACGGAAGGCACGGAGGGTCTGGCCGCCGAAGGGGTGCGGAGCGCTGGCGACGCGGTCGGGGGCCATCAGACTGAGAACCTATGGGGCGGGGTCATGGGGCGGCATTGTACTCCAGAATGGCGGATGGTGTCACGGGCGTTCAATCGGGACCCGGCTGGTGATAGACTGGTCTCCATTGTTTTTCTGCGAGATATGAGTTACAAAGTCTCAGGCATGCTTTCTGGCGGGGGTCAAGATCGCGTCGGGCTCGGACATCGTCGGCCCCGACCAGGCCTTGAAGGGCCGGGAGCTTGCGATCAAGGCCGAGATCCTGGGGCCCATGGGGGCCATCGTCTCGGCCACCAAGACCAACGCGGAGCTCCTCAAGCTGGCCGACAAGCTGGGGACGGCCGAGCCGGGCAAGCTGGCCGACCTCATCGTCCTCGACGGCAACCCCCTGAAGGATCCCGGCCTCTTTGCGGAGGGCCACACCAGGGTCCGCCTCGTCCTCAAGCAGGGGCGGGTGATGAAGGACGTGCTCGGCTGAGGCACGGGCGGCGCAGACAATTCCCGCGGCCGCCGCCGAAAAGGGGTTGACGGATCGGAGGCGCGTGGCATAGAGTCCCCGCGTTTCCACGGGGCGCTGGCCTGCAATCTCGCGTCGCATGTTGTGGCACGTTGTGGCGCAGATGGACGCTGTGAAGGGAGGATCGGTTCGCATGGGGAATGGCATCCGCGCCTCACGAGGCGCTGTCGTGGTCCTGGTCGTTCTGCTCGTCGCGGGCAGCGCCGGATGCGGCCTGTTCTCGAGATCCAAGCCGAAGCCACCCGAGGCGCCCGCCCCGGCGGCGGCCCCGGCCTCGCCTGCGCCGCCTCCACCGGTGGTACCGCCGGCTGCCCCGGTTCCCGCGCCCCGACCGGCGGGGGGTCGGATCGCCGATGAGGGGATCCTGGGCGCCCTGGTGCAGGGCCGGACGACCAAGGCGGAGGTCCGCGAGCGGTTCGGCATCCCGCAAGAGGTGGTGGTGTCGCCGGGGGTCGAGACGTTCATCTACTATCGCGATCGGACCTCGGGCCTCATTTCGCGGACCACCGAGCGGGTCGAGATGCTGACGATCCGCTTTGACGCGAACGGGGTCCTGAGGGGTTTTGAGTATCGCTACTCCGGAAAGTAGCGCCTTTCACGTCCTGCGTCCGGCAGCGACGCCCGACGGCGAGGTCCGGAGGAAACGGTGACGAAGATCCTGCGCCTGCCGGATCTCTCTGTCGCCGTCGGGGTGGGCCGATCATCCTTGATCTCCGCGAGGCTGCCTGCTAATTAATATATGCGGGGAGGCGAGGAGGCGGCAATGTCTCAGGAGCGGCTTGAACCTTTCGAGATCCTCTGCCCGTGCTGCCAGGCCAAGCTGCGGGTCGATCCCGAGCTGCAGGCGGTCCTGTCGCACGAGCCGCCGCCGGAGGAGCGAGCCGTCAAGGATCTCGGCCAGGCGGTAAAAGGCTTGAAGGTCGAGGCCGCACAGCGCCAGGCCCGCTTCGAGGAATCCCTGAAGGCCGAGCGGATGAAGAAGAATCTCCTGGACAAGAAGTTCCAGGAGGCGCTCAAGCGCACGAAGGACCAACCCGTTGACAAGCCGATCCGGGATATCGACCTCGACTGATGGACGCCGCCGTCCT
>JBGPQZ010000273.1:0-4214 GCA_041489335.1 Methylomirabilia bacterium | reverse complement strand
GCTTCTATTACGACATGGAGCTGCCGCGTCCCCTCGTCCCCGAGGATCTCCCGGTGATCGAGGCCAAGATGCGGGAGCTGGCGGCGCAGCAACTCTCCTTCGACCGGCGCGAGCTAGGGATGGACGCCGCGCTCGCCTGGGCGTGCGAGAGCCAGCAGCCGTACAAGGTCGAGATCCTGGAGGCGCTGCGGGATCACGGCACCAGCAGAGCCCCGAGCCCCAAGATTGACGAAGAGCTGGCCGGCGAGGCCGAGGCGGGCGCCTCGCAGGTGACGTTCTACCAGATGGGGGGCTTCACCGATCTCTGCCGCGGGCCGCACGTGCCCGACACGTCGTGGCTCAAGGCCTTCCGACTGACGCACATCGCCGGGGCCTACTGGCGCGGGGACGAGCGCCGCCCCATGCTGCAGCGAATCTACGGCACGGCGTTCCCCACGCAAGAGGCGCTGGACCAGCATCTGGCCCGCCTGGAGGAGGCACGGCGGCGGGACCACCGACGGCTGGGGCAGGAGCTGGAGCTCTTCAGCGTGGCCGACGAGATCGGGGGCGGCCTGATCCTCTGGCACCCGAAGGGCGGGATCATCCGCAAGCTCATCGAGGATTTCTGGCGGGACGAGCACCTGAAGCACGGCTACGACATCGTCTACAGCCCGCACCTGGGACGGGCCAAGCTGTGGCAGACGAGCGGGCACCTGGACTTCTACCAGGAGATGATGTATCCGCGCATGGAGCGGGAGGGGCAGGACTTCTACGTGAAGCCCATGAACTGCCCGTTCCACATCATGATCTACCAGTCGCGGGTGCGGAGCTACCGCGAGCTGCCGCTGCGCTACGCCGAGCTGGGCACGGTCTACCGATACGAGCGGGCCGGCGTGCTGCACGGCCTGCTGCGCGTGCGGGGCTTCACGCAGGACGACGCCCACATCTTCTGCACGCCGGAGCAGATGGACGAGGAGATCACCCGGACGGTCCAGTTCAGCCTCTTCTTCCTGCGGACGTTCGGGTTCACCGACTACGAGTTGTACATCGCCACGCGGCCCGACAAGTTCGTGGGCGACCCGGCCACCTGGGATACGGCCGCCGAGGCGATGAAGCGCGCGGTGGAGCGAGCCGGCCAGACCTACGAGATCGACCCGGGCGGCGGGGCCTTCTACGGCCCGAAGGTCGACATCAAGGTCAAGGACGCGCTGGGGCGCCCCTGGCAGTGCACCACGGTGCAGTTCGACTTCAACATGCCCGAGCGGTTCGGGATCACGTACGTGGGAGAGGACAATCGCCCCCACCGCCCGTTCATGGTGCACCGGGCGCTCCTGGGCTCCATGGAGCGGTTCCTGGGGGTGCTGATCGAGCATTACGGCGGGGCCTTCCCGTTCTGGCTGGCTCCGGTGCAAGCCAGGGTGCTGCCGGTGGCGGACCGGCACCAGGCCTACGCGCAGGAGGTGGTGGCGCGCCTCCGGCAGGATAAGGTGCGGGCCGAGGTGGACATTCGCAGCGAGAAGGTTGGGTTCAAGATCCGCGAGGCGGAGATGCAGAAGATCCCTTACATTCTGGTGGTGGGGGACAAGGAGACGACAGCGGGGACGGTGTCGGTTCGCTTGCGGGGCGGCCAAGATCGCGGCGTGATGCCCCTGGTGGACCTCCTCCGGACCATGACCGCTGATAACGCGCCGCAGGCCGCCTGATCGGCGGCCGCCGACCGCGGCGGGAGGTGGGAGCCATAAGTAAGGGCCTTCGCGTCAACGACCGGATCCGTATCAAGGAAGTTCGGGTCATCGCGCCGGACGGAAGCCAGCTCGGGATTCTCCCGACCGAGCAGGCACTGCAGACCGCGTACTCACAGAACCTCGACCTAGTCGAGGTGGCACCCGAGGCTCGGCCTCCGGTGTGCCGGATCATGGATTACGGCAAGTACCGGTACGAGCAGAGCAAGAAGGCCAAGGAGGCCAAGAAGAAGCAGACGATCATCGAACTCAAGGAGATCAAGCTCCGCCCCAAGACGGAGGAGCACGATTTCCAGTTTAAGACCCGCCATGCCGAGCGTTTCCTGAAGGAAGGCAACAAGGCGAAGATCACCATGATGTTCCGGGGGCGCGAGATGGTCCGCATGGATCGGGGGCGGGTGCTCCTGGAGCGCTTCGTGGAGACGTTGAAAGAGATCGCCGTGGTGGAGCAGGCGCCCAAGGTTGAGGGGCGCAACATGAGCCTCGTCCTGGCTCCCAAGCCACAGCATTGAGAATTGGTCATTGGGGATTCCGGCGATTGATTGTCTGGCGTCAGAAACAAGGAGCGAGGGGATATGCCCAAGATGAAGAGCAACCGCGGAGCGGCCAAGCGGTTCCGCAGCACCGCCACCGGGAAGCTGCGCCGCGCCCATGCGTGTAAGAGTCACCTGTTGTCCGGGAAGTCCGCGAAGCGCATGCGGGGACTGCGGAAAGGAACGCTGGTGGATCCGGTGGACGTGCGCCGGATGCGGATCCTGGCCCCGTACGTGTAAACGGCTGAGTTCCCTTCCGACGACGTGCGGCGGCCGGCGTCGGTGATCGGGATCGGAGCAACACAGGCAAGAAGGAGTAGCAGTCATGCCACGTGCAAAGGGTGGGTTCAAGACGCGCCAACGGCGCAACCGCGTGCTGAAGCGGGCGGAAGGATTTTGGGGGAAGCGCAAGAACTGCTTCCGGAGCGCGCAGGAGGCGGTGGATCGCGCCCTGGCCTACAGCTACCGCGACCGGCGCAACCGAAAGCGGGAGTTCCGCAGCCTGTGGGTGATCCGCATCAACGCCGCGGCGCGCCTGGCCGGCATCTCGTACAGCCAGCTCATGGGTGGGCTCAAGAAGGCCGGAGTAGCCCTGGACCGAAAGGTCCTAGCCGACTTGGCGGTCCGGGACGCCGCGGCCTTTAATGTCCTGGCGGCCCTTGCCAAGGGGCAGGCAGCGGCCTAACGGACTCAACCGGAAGAACGACGGCGCCCCGAAATCCTCGGGGCGCTTTTTTTGGTGAGGACCCCATGACGGACATTGCACAGGAGCTGGCCTCGCTGGAGGCTTCGGCGCAGGCCTCCCTCCAGGCGGCCGCGGACGTCGCCGCCCTGGATGCGGTCCGGGTGCGCTACCTGGGGCGCAAGGGATCGCTGCAGGCGATCCTCCGCGGCCTGGGGACCCTGGACGCGGCCGAGCGCCCGCGGGTCGGGAAGCTCGCCAACGAGGGGAAGGAGCGGCTGGAGGCCGCCTTGCTCGCGCGCCGCGAGGCGCTGGAGGCCGCGGCGCAGGCGGCCGCCCTGGCCGCGGAGCGGCTGGACGTCACGCTGCCGGGGACGCCGATCCCGATGGGGCGCCTGCACCCCAGCACGGCCGTCCTGCGTCGGATCTGCCAGATCTGGGGGAACATGGGGTTCCAGATCTACCGGAGCTGCGACGTCGAGACCGACGAGATGAACTTCGAGATGCTCAACATCCCGGCCCACCATCCGGCGCGGGACATGTGGGACACCTTCTACACCACGACGGAGGGGGTGCTGCTCCGAACGCACACCTCGCCGGGGCAGATCCGGGCCATGCGCGAGTACTGTCCGGAGCCCATCCGCGTCATCCTGCCGGGGATGTGCTACCGGTACGAGCAGATCACCGCCCGGTCGGAGATCCAGTTCCACCAGGTCGAGGGGCTGGCCGTCGGACGCCGCGTGACCATGACCGACCTCAAGGGGACGCTGATCAGTTTTGCCCACCGCATGTTCGGCGCCGAGCGACGGGTGCGCTTCCGGGCCAGTCACTTCCCCTTCACCGAGCCCAGCGCCGAGATGGACGTGGAGTGCATGCTCTGCGAGGGGAAGGGCTGTGGCGTGTGCAAGCAGACCGGGTGGCTGGAGATCCTGGGCTGCGGCATGGTCCACCCCGCGGTGCTGCGGAACGGCGGCTATGACCCGGCGGCCTACTCGGGGTTCGCCTTCGGGATGGGCCCCGAGCGCATCACCATGCTGCGACACCGGATCGAGGACATTCGCTACTTCTGGGCCAACGACCTCCGCTTCCTCGAACAGTTCTGACGGAGATCTCCCGTCCCTGACGGGACACTCCTGGCGGACCTACGACCGATGCGCGTGCCGATCAGCTGGCTGAAAGAGTTCGTGGACATCCCCCTGCCGGTCTCCGAGCTGGCCGAGCGGCTAACCTTCGCCGGGCTGGAGGTGGCCAGCGTCGAGATCATCGGCCTGCCCGGCG
>JBGPQZ010000272.1:0-4215 GCA_041489335.1 Methylomirabilia bacterium | reverse complement strand
CGCAGGTCCTGGTCACGGCGGCCACGCTCACCCGGGAGTTGGGATCCTGGACTTTCGTGATGGAATGCTCGCCGTGGCAGTCGGTGCACACCGGCGACTTGGTCGCCCCGCGCAGCATGGCGGTTCCGTGAATGCTCTCCAGGTAGGCCTTGGCCTCTTTCTCATGACACGTCCCGCAGGTCTTGGGGATGTTCT
This sequence comes from Methylomirabilia bacterium, assembly GCA_041489335.1. Taxonomy (GTDB): domain Bacteria; phylum Methylomirabilota; class Methylomirabilia; order Methylomirabilales; family 2-02-FULL-66-22; genus 2-02-FULL-66-22. The sequence continues at coordinate 4,020 of JBGPQZ010000272.1, read as the reverse complement.
CCCGGTAGATGGAGGAGTTCGGGTCGTTGGCGCGGCGTAGGTCGTGGCTGGCGTGGCAGTTGTTGCAGGTCGCCCCCGGCTTGCCCGCCGCCACCGCGCGGCCGTGCACGCTCTTCTGGTAGAGCTGGTAGGCCTGGGGAATGGGGATCTGGCGTCGCTCCACCAGGGCGCGGTCCGCGTGGCAGCGCCCGCAGGTCTCGGCCATCTTGGCCCGGCTGGTGGGCGCGTCCGCGTCCTGCTGCGCCTTGAGCTGGTGGGCGGATCCGTGGCAGTCGGCGCAGCGCGCGGCCTCGCGCACCCCGCTGGCCTGGGCGCGGCCGTGGACGCTGCCCGCATACGCCTGGGCGGTCTCCGCGTGGCAGGCCTGGCAGGGCTCCGTCCCGAGCGTCGCCGCCCGCGCCACTCCGTGCGACCCGTGGCAGCTCTGGCAGTCCAGCCGCGGCCCGCCCTCGCGGCTGTGGACGCTCTCGCCGAAGGCCTTCGCGGCGCCCGCGTGGCACGTGGCGCAGGCAACGGGCGGGAACTTCTCCGCGTGGGGCACCTCGGCGATGCCGGCATGGCAGGCCGTGCAGGCGAGCCGTTCGTGGACCGAGGCCTTGAGGATGGCCTCGTCCGCGAAGAGCGAAACCGGCTTGCCGCCGACCTGTTTGCTGAGGCCCTGGTCCGAGTGACAGCCCAGACAGTCCTCGTTGGTGGGGCCGGCCACGGGCGGCGCCGCCAGGACCGGCAGGGCGAGGCAGAGGCCAAAGACCACCCCGGCGAGCAGGATCCCCAGGATTCGCTTCATCGAGCCACGCTCCATCGAAGGACCAGAAAACCCTGGAGCAATAGCAGCAGGTGTGTCAGGCAAGCGTGTGGTCGGCGCCGGACCTCCCCGTGACTCCGGCGCCTCGAAGTGCCAAACCGTCCGGAAGCTATCACTTCCGTCGGAAGTCCACCAGACCGAAACCTGGGATCGGGCGCCCCTCAGGACAAAGCCGCCCCGCTCCACCCGCTGCCCCGCTGCCCCTGTTGCAGCGTGCAACCCGACCTCGTCAAAGCGGGGGACGCCCCTTTCACGTCGCGTCTCACTCCTTCGCGCCCACGCGCACCTTCGGCTCGGCCACCCTCGCGAACGTCGTGGCCGACTGATATGGAGCCAAGCGGAGGCCGGCGGGCAGCGGGGCCAGGGAGAACGCCCTGGCGGCGCCGGCCGCAGCGGCCTCGTCGCAGAGGTACGCATCCGGGGTCTCGGAGGTAAGGGACTTGTAGAGCGGGAGCGCCCCGGCGATGGCCCGGCGGATCCCGGCGAGGTCGAGGCGTTCGCCACCCGCCTGCACCAACGCCTCCGCCAGGAACTCCAGGTTGCCGAACCCGGCCAGCGGCTTGAAGGCTTTCCGGAACTTGGTGATGCGGCCGTCGAACGAGGCCACGCTGCCGTCCTCCTCCTGGAGTGGGCACAGGGGAACGGTCACGTCGGCCTGCTCGCTCGCCGCCGTCTTGAAGATGTCGATGGCCGCGCCGAACTCGGCCCGCGCCAGGTCGGCATCCACGCCGGCGAGGCCAGCCGGGTCCACACCGAAGAGGACGACGGCCTTGATCGCGCCGGCCTTGAGCCGGGCCTTCGCTTGCGCGAGGTCCGCGGGGCTCGCGAACCCGCCGCCATACACCACGTCCTGGACCCCCTGCCCGTTGGCCTCGTTTTTCACCACCAGGAGTCCGCCCGGATCGCCGCCGGTCCGCCTCGTGAGCAGGGCGAGATCGGCCGCCCAGCGGAGGTCGGCGTGGTCGCTCCCCACCGCGGCGTCTTGGTTCACCGCGATCACGACCCGCTTCGACGGGTCGGTGATGAGCAGGGCGGCCTCCTCGACCCCCCGCCTGGACGCCGCAAAGGCGTGCGACAGGAAGGCCTTTCCGTTGACAACCGTCGCCAGGCCTTCCTTGTCGTGCAGGCCCTTGGCCACCACGGCCCCAGCGATCGCGCTGAGGAGGGCGGCCTCCTCGCCCGTCTTGCAGTCCACGTGGAGCGTCACCAGCGACCTCCAGGCGGCCGGCACCGGCCCGACGTGGATCCAGGCCGCGCCGTTCTCCGCCGCGCGGCGGATCCTGAACCCGAAGACGGGGTTGTAGGTGAAGACATTCTCGCCGATGGTCACGACCACGCCCGCCCTCAGCACGTCGGCCTGCTTCGCTGTCGAGATGTTAAAGCCGGACAGGCCGCTCACATCCGGGAGCGCGGCGCGGCGCAGGTCCTCGGCCGGGAAGACGAAGCGGGAGCCGCCCCGCTTCGCCAGCGAGGCGAAGAGCCACGCCGCCTCGGTGGAGACGCGCGGCGAGACAAGGAAGAGGGTGGCGTCGGGTCCGTACTTCGCCTGAATCCCCCGGAGCCCCGCCGCCAGCGCCGCCGCGGCGTCCTGCATGCCGACGCTGCCCTTCCCCTTCACGGCGCAGGCGTAGAGTCGGTCGCGCGCTCCCACGTACTGCGCGCCGAAGCGGCCCTTGGCACACAGCTCGCCCTCGGTGAACGGATCGGCCGGCTTGGCGGTCACGTAGAAGTAGTCGCGGCCCGTGTGGTTGACGTCGATCTCGCACCCCACGCCGCAGAACGAGCAGACCGAGCGGTGCGGGACCGTCCGGAACGGCCCGGGCTTGTCCAGGCTCGCCTTGAAGGTGATGGCGCCGGTGGGGCAGACCTCGATGCAGTTACCGCAGGTGATGCAGGTGGTCTCGAGGAGCGGCTTGTCCAGGGCGGGCTTCACCACGGTCTCGTAGCCCCGGTTGATGAACCCCAGCGCGTGGACCCCGATCAGGTCGCCGCAGTACCGCACACACCGGCCGCAGAGGATGCACTTGTTGCTGTCGAGCAGGATGTAGGGGTGCCGGTCGTCCAGCTTGTGCTTCCGGAGCCCCCCCTTGTAGTGCTCCTGGTTGGCGTCGTAGTTCCCCGCGAACACCTTGAGGTCGCAATCGAAGACGCTGGTGCAGCCGCAGGAGAGGCAGCGCGAGGTCTCGTGCTTCACCTGCGAGGTGGTGACGCCGAGGTCGACCTCTTCCCAGCTGTGGGCGCGCTCCCCCCCGTCGAGCTTGGGCATCTGCCCGCGTTCGCTCTTTTCGCTCTCTAGGAAGAACGACGGATCCAGCGGGGCCAGGGCGGTGCGCTTGCTCACGAAGCCCGCCTGGAACTTCTCCGCCGTCCCCGTCGTCAGGTACCGGTCGATCACCCAGGCCGCCTTCCGCCCGGCGCCGATGGCGTCGATCGCCGCCGCGGGCCCGGTCATGGCGTCGCCGCCGGCGAAGACCCCCGCGACGCTCGTCAGGAATGTCTCGGGGTCCGCCTCGATGCTCTTGTGCTTGCTGACCTTGATCGGCCCCAGCGTGCTGTTCTCGAGGCCCTGGATGTCCGGCTCCTGACCGATGGCCGAGACCACCCAGTCACAGGCGAAGAGGAACTCCGAGCCCTGGACCTGCACCGGGCGGCGCCGGCCGCTCCTGTCGGGCTCGCCCAGCTCCATCCGGAAGCACTCCAGGCCGACCAGCCTCCCCGCTTCGATGACCACCCGCTTGGGCGCCACCAGGAACTGGATCGCCACCCCTTCGTCCCGGGCGTCTTCCACTTCGACGTCGTCGGCGGGCATCTCGCTCTGCGTGCGGCGGTAGAGGATGGTCACCTTCTCGGCGCCGCAGCGCAGCGCCGTCCGGGCCGCGTCGATGGCGGTGTTGCCGCCCCCCACGATCGCCACCGTCCCGTGAAGCTTGGGCGGGCCGTTGCGCTTGACCCCCTCCAGGAAGGCGATGCCCGGGAGGATGTTCGGATGCGCCTCGTTCTCGATGCCCATCCCCTTGGCGATCCACGAGCCCAGGGCGAGGTAGATCGCCTGGAACCCCTGGCGCTCGAGGTCGTCGAGGCTGAAGTCCTGGCCCAGCCGGAGGTTGGCCTTCACCTCGACCCCGTGCGCCAGGAGGTAGTTGATCTCCTTGTCCAGCACCGCCTCGGGAAGGCGATACTCGGGGATGCCGTAGCGCAGCATGCCGCCCAGCTTG
>JBGPQZ010000271.1:0-4238 GCA_041489335.1 Methylomirabilia bacterium | reverse complement strand
GGGATTTCCTGAATGTCCTTCAACTCGTAGAACGGCATGGTGTCCCCCCCTGTGTGGCTGGTGTCTTGCCCCCCTACACGATTCCACCCGTATGATCCCCCATTCCCACTGCCAGTGCCCGTGACGCCCGAGGAAATGCTGCGCGCCTTCCGCGAGCCCACCCCTTACCGCGCGATGAACTCGCGGTAGTTGTCGCGCAGCAGAAGCGCCACGTCGGCCCGGATCTGCTTCGCGGCGACCCTGTACCCCGAGGCCTCCAGGTCCACGTACTTGTCGGTGAGCACCTTGGCGATGGTTCGTCGGCTGTGCTCCCACTTGTAGATGAGCTGATCCAGGACGCGCGCGTCGGAGTGCTGCGGGACGAACATGGTGCCCAGCAGCTCCAGCCGCATCCGGGTGATCTCCTCGACCAGCGACGGGTTGTTCAGGAACCACCAGCAGCCGAAGGGCAGCAGGTTCCCGAACTTCCGGCCCGCGGTGGCGAGCTCATGCTGGTTCTCCCGCGCCAGCATGGTGACCATGAACTTGTTCTGCGGGAAGTCGTGGCAGAGATTCACCACCGCCATCACGTCGGCGGTCCCCATCGCGTCGCCCCCCTCCCGCAGTCCCGGGTTCACGCGGAGCCGCGCGCCGATCATCATCGCCCAGGGCTTCCCCCGCTCCGCCAGGACCGGCATGAGGCACTCGCGGATGAACCGGTCGCCGGCCGGGTTCGTGGGGTCGGGATAGCGGAACTCCGGCGGCAGGCTCATGGCCACGTAGACCGCCTTCATCTTGTCGAGCCAGTAGACGAGGAAGCGCTTGACCTCGTCGATCGTCTTCCCCGAGAAGTCCGGCCGGGCCTCGTAGCCCCAGGCGGTGAGCTTCGCGCACGCCCCCGGCCAGTTGCGCAGCAGCGGGTCGATCCGCAGCACCGCGGCGAAGCGCGGATCGGCGCCCGCCTTCGGCACGCGCTCCCAGATTCCGCGCTCCTGGTCGTCGAAGACCGGGTTGGTCATGGTGATCAGGTCCACGTTGGCGATCTGCATCACCTTGTCGATGTACTTGTCGGGGTTCTGCTTGGCGAACCACTTGCGGTACTTCGCCAGCGACTTCTCGTTGGGGTCCAGCCCCAGCCTCTCCAGGGCCGTCAGGACCCCGCGGCAGGCCTCGCTGATGGGCGTCCGCTCTACGAAGAGGTGTTTCCAGATGTGGTCGGCCTGCTCCGCTCTGCTCATCGCCCAGTACTTCTCGTACGGGAAGACCGTCGCGGGAGCGGCGCGGAAGACCTCGGCGATCAGGTAATGGTACGTCACCAGCTCGTCCACGCCCCAGAGGAGCAGCCCGTCCGGTTTCGGCGACGCCCCGAAGGCGGGCGGGTAGGTGTGGGTGTGCAGATCGCTTACCGGCTGGGACCACACGGCCTTCTTGACCTGGGACTCGATGCTTGTGCGGCTCATGGTCGGCTTCTCCTTGGGTGCGGGCGCGGAAGCGCCCCAGGCTGCGACACAGGGGGCTGGCCCGTCATGGAACGCGAAGTAGCAAGCCAGGCAACCCCCTGCCCGAAGGACCCACTCGGCCGTAACGCCGATGGACCTACGTTCCCGCCTCCCCCGGCGGGCGACCCGCCGCTCCCGTCTCTTCCGCCGCCGTGAAATCCCCGGTCCGTCCGCCCGTGATCGCGCTGAGCTGGGCGAACGTCATGGGGACGCCCGAGGCGCTGGTGCCCGCCGCCGGGTAGATCGTCGGGTATTGTGCGAGGCCCTCGTCGATGAGGATCTGGATGCCCCCGTCGATCCCGAACGGGCACACCCCGCCCGGCTCGAACCCCGTGGCGTGAAGCGTCTCCTCAGGGCGGGCCATCCGCGTCTTGACGCCGAGCGCCGTCTTGAGCTTGGCGGACGAGACCCTGTGGTCGCCGGGGCAGAGCAGCATGGCGTAGCGTCCGTCCTTCCCCAGCAAGAGGAGCGACTTGGCGATCTGCCCCACCCAGACCCCGAGCCGCTCGGCCGCCAGCTCGGCCGTGGCCGTGCTCCCCGGCTCGAACTCGATGGCCTGGAGGCCGTGGAGGGCCAGGACGCGGGACACCTTCTCCGGTATCATGCCGTCATCGCACCCGAGCGCAGATTCAGCCTGGAGCATGGCCCAGTGCAGCCGCCGGTGTCAAGGGAGAACCAGGGGGATCGCCGGGAGCTTGCAGGAAATGCCCCATGCCGTAGGCGAAGGCGTACCTCGTCATGGCCAGTCCCACCGTGCCCGCCGTGGAGTCGAGCGAGAGGGAGATGGACGGCAGCACCGGCGCCAGGATCCGGACATCCACGGACACCAGGAACGCCAGCGTGAAGAGCAGGGCCAGGGCGTTCACGCGCCTATTCGATCACCACCATCAGGTCGCCGGTGTTCACGGTATCGCCGGGCTGCACGTGCACCGACTTGACCGTGCCTTCGGCTGGCGCCAGGATGTCGTTCTCCATCTTCATCGCTTCCAGAATCGCCACCACTGTGTCCGCCGTAACCGTGTCCCCCTGGACCGCGTTGACCGCCAGGATCTTGCCCGGCATCGGGGCGCGGATCGGCCGCTCCCCGGCACGCGTTCCGGCCGCCGCTGTGCCCGCGGGCTTCGGTCTCTTCGCCGCCCGGGGCGCCCCCGGAGGCGGCGACGCCTTCCGGATCTCCTCTACGGTCACCTCGTACACGCGTCCGTCAATGGTCACCTGATACGTCTGCATCTGCGGCGTCCTCATCTCGACGCGCATCCGGTGGATGCCGTCCATTCCCAGCGCGTCCAGTCGCCCCCCGATCCTCCATCCCCCGGCGGGCTGGACGCGCCCGTCGCCATCCATTTGAGCGGCCTCCGCCAGCGCGGACAGGAAACGATGCGTGGCCGCCGACATCGCCGCGGCGGCCGCCGGCGATCGGGGCCGTTCCCCCGACGCCGCCGAGTCGACAGCGGGGGCCGGCTCCGCGCATCGAATGACGGTCCGGCTCACGCGGCCACCCACCCGCGCCCGCGAGACCGCGATGACCATCGGCCGCCTGTCCCCATCCGGCCCGATCTCTCCCTGGTATGCCTCCGACATCACGTGTCCTCCGTCCCGTTCCCGCCGCCCTAAAGCGGGATGTTTCCGTGCTTCTTGCGCGGGCGCTGCTCGCGCTTGGTCGCCGCCATCTCCAGGGCCGCGATGAGGGTCGGGCGGGTGTCCTTCGGATTGATCACGGCGTCCACGTAGCCGCGCTTGGCGGCCTGGTACGGGTTGGCGAAATTGTTCCGGTACTCGTCGATCATCTCCTGCCGCCTGGCCTCGGGATCGGCGGCCTCGCGGATCTCCTTGCGGAAGATGATGTTCGCCGCACCCTCCGGCCCCATCACCGCGATCTCCGCCTGGGGCCAGGCAATCACCATGTCCGCTCCCAGGTGCCGGGAACACATGGCCAGATAGGCTCCCCCGTACGACTTCCGGATGATGAGCGTGACTTTGGGCACCGTGGCCTCGGAGTAGGCGAACAGCAGCTTCGCTCCGTGGCGGATCACGCCGCCGTGCTCCTGGGCGGATCCAGGGAGGTAGCCGGGCACGTCCACCAGCGTGATCAGCGGGATGTTGAAGGCGTCGCAAAACCGGACGAACCGGGCGGCCTTGTCGGAGGCGTTGATGTCCAGGCATCCGGCCATGATGCGCGGCTGGTTGGCGACGATCCCGATGGGCTGGCCGTTCAGCCGCGCGAAGCCCACCACGATGTTCTGGGCGAAGTGCCGGTGCACCTCCAGAAACTCGCCGTTGTCCACGACCTGCCCGATGAGGTCACGCATCTCGTACGGCTTGCTGGGGATCGTCGGCACCAGGTGGATCAGCGCCTCCGCCGTGCGATGCGGGTCATCCCCCACCGCCGCCCGGGGCGGGTCCTCCAGATTGTTCTGGGGGAGGAACGAAAGCAGGTAGCGGATCGTCGCGAACAGCTCGTCCTCGGTGTCGCAGGCGAAGTGGGCATTCCCGGAGAGCTGATTGTGCGTCATCGCGCCACCGAGGTCCTCGGCGGAGATCTCCTCGCCGATGGCCGCCTTGATGACATCGGGCCCGGTGATGAACATCTTGGCGATGCCCTTGGCCATGAACACGAAATCCGTCAGCGCGGGGGAGTAGACGGCCCCGCCCGCGCTGGGGCCTACGAGCACGGAGATCTGTGGGATCACCCCGGAGGCCAGGGTGTTCCGGTAAAAGATGTCGCCGTACCCGCTCAGCGAATCCACCCCTTCCTGGATG
>JBGPQZ010000270.1:0-4296 GCA_041489335.1 Methylomirabilia bacterium | reverse complement strand
TCGAGGACGGCATGTCGGAGCTGGACTGGGAGGGCTGGGCGGCGCTGACCAAGAAGATCGGGGACAAAGTCCAGCTAGTCGGGGACGATATTTTCGTCACGAACGTGGGAATTCTGAAGGAAGGCATCGCCAAGAACGTTGCCAACGCCATCCTCATCAAGGTCAACCAGATCGGGACGCTCACCGAGACGCTGGACGCCATCTTCACGGCGCATCGGGCGGGCTATGCGGCCATCGTGTCCCACCGATCCGGGGAGACGGAGGATGTGACCATCGCCGACCTCTCGGTCGCCACGAACGCCGGGCAGATCAAGACCGGCTCGGCCTCGCGGACCGATCGGATCGCGAAGTACAACCAGCTGCTCCGGATCGAGGAAGATCTGGGCGACGCCGCGCTCTTCCTCGGGCGGGAGGCCCTGGCCCAGTTCCGCCGGCCGGGAGCCTAGTCGCCATGTTCCGGCTGCCCGGCGGCGATCGGCCGGCCCGTCTTCGACATCTCCGGCTGGCCCTCCTCTTCCTCGCGGCCCTGGTGGCGGCCTCGGTGATGGGGAACCGGAGCTTGGTGCGCCTCTACCACATGCACCGGGAGAAGGCGGCCCTGGCGCAGGAAGTCGAGCAGCTCAAGGGAGCCAATGCCGCCCTGGCGACGGAAGTGCAGGCGTTCCGCACCGATCCCGCCGGGGTGGAGGCGATTGCCCGGGAAGAGTTGGGTCTGGTGAAGCCCGGCGAGACCGTGTACGAGTTCCGAGCTTCACCGCCCCCCGCCGCATCCCGCTAACCTCCCCACGGACAAGCGCTTGCCGTCACCCCGCAAGGGGGAAACTCCTTGCGGGGTGACGGCAGTTTCTCTATACTCAGTCGCCACGCCGACCGCGTGCGTTCCCCACGACGTGACACGTTCCGTTCCCCGATCGGACGCGATCCCGGACCGCCCGGCGCAGAGGCGCCGCAGGGCCGAGGCGTCCGTCGTCATCGAGGCGGCATGAAGCGACTGTCTATCCTGGGCTCCACGGGGTCGATCGGGACCCACACGCTGGACGTGGTGGAGGCCCATCGCGATCGGTTCCAGGTGATGGCCCTGGCCGCCCGGGGGAGCCTCGACCTCCTGGAGCAGCAGGTCCGGCGGTTTGCGCCCCCGCTGGTCTCGCTGGCGGACGAGGCCGGCGCGCGCGAGCTCCGGCGCCGGCTGGGCTCGACCAAGACCGAGGTGGCCTGGGGGACGGACGGGCTGCGGCGCGCGGCGGCCGATGCCGGGGCGGACGTGGTCGTGTCCGCCATCGTGGGCGGCGCCGGGCTCCTGCCGACGATGGCGGCGGTCCGCGCCGGCAAGGTGGTGGCCCTGGCCAACAAGGAGTCGCTGGTCATGGCCGGGGAGTTGGTCACGGCGGAGGCCGTCCGGCGCGGGGCGCAGATCCTCCCCGTAGATTCCGAGCACTCGGCGATCTTCCAGTGCCTGGCCGGCGACCTGACGCAGGTGCGACGCATCGTCCTCACGGCCTCCGGCGGTCCGTTCCGGGCGCTGCCGCGCGCGGCCTTCGCGCACATCACCCCGGAGGACGCCCTTCAACATCCGACCTGGTCCATGGGGAAGAAGATCACGATCGACTCCGCCACGCTGGTGAACAAGGGCCTGGAGGTGATCGAGGCCCACTGGCTGTTCGGGCTGCCGGTGGATCAGGTGGACGTGATCATCCATCCGCAGAGCATCATTCACTCGATGGTCGAGTACGTGGACGGGTCCTTCCTCGCCCAACTCGGCACGCCGGACATGCGCCTCCCGATCCAGTACGCCCTGACCTACCCGGAGCGGGAGTGGAATCCCGCCCCGCGCCTCTCCCTGGAGACGCTCGCCGCGCTGACCTTCGAGCCGGTGGATCGGGAGAAGTTTCCCTGCCTGGATCTGGCCTACGAGGCGGCCCGGAGCGGCGGGTCGTGCCCGGCGGTCCTGAACGCCGCCAACGAGGTGGCCGTCCAGTGGTTCCTGGACCGTCGCATCGGGTTTGACGAGATCCCGACGGTGATCCGGAAGGCCCTGGATGCCCATCCTCGACGCCCGGTGCGGAGCGTCGAAGAGGTGATCGAGGTGGACCGGACAGTGCGGCGAAGCCTCGAGTCTACGGTCTCGAGATGAGGGGCCTGGGGGGCGTTCGGGTGTTGCGTTCAACTTCTTGTTTGGAGCTTGTATGAGCATGCTTGGATTCGTCCTGGGGTTCATCGTCCCGTTGGGTATCCTGGTCTTCGTCCATGAACTGGGCCATTTCCTGCTGGCCAAGTGGGCGGGGGTGGGTGTCCTCAAATTCTCTCTGGGATTCGGCCCCAAGCTCGTGGGTGTGAAGAAAGGCGAGACGGAGTACCTGATCTCCGCGCTGCCCCTCGGGGGGTATGTGAAGATGATCGGGGAGGATCCCAGCGACGAGTCCCCCGAGGCCGCCGACCCCGCGCGATCCTTCTCCCAGAAGCGCGTGAGCATCCGCTCCCTGATCATTTTGGCCGGACCGGTGGCCAACTTCCTACTGCCGGTCCTGATCTTCTGGGGCATCTTCACCTTTGTGGGGCAGGCCTACCTCCTGCCCGTCGTCGGTTCGCCCGAGAAAGGCTCTCCGGCAGCCCGGGAAGGGGTGCTCGCCGGGGACCGGATGCAGGCCCTGGACGGACAGCGGATCGAGCGGTGGGATGAGGTCGAGGCAGCCGTGCGTGCCTCGTCGGGACGGCCGATGGCCCTCACGATTCTCCGCGACGGCAAGCCCCTCGAGGTTTCCCTGAAGCCCGAGGTTCGCAGGACACTGGACATCTTCGGTCAAGAGATCGAGCTCTGGGATCTCTGCCTGCATCCGTTCAGGCCTGCACGGATCGGGGATCTCCAGCCTGGAATGCCAGCTCAGCAGGCTGGGCTGAGGACTGGGGATCGGATCACCGCAGTCAGCGATGTCCCAGTGGCCGACTGGGACGAACTTGCCAAGACTATCCATGCCAACCCGGGGCGGCCGGTCCGGCTCAGCGTCGAGCGGGACGGGCAGACGCTCAAGGTCGAGGTGACACCCCGCCCCACGCGGCAGCAGGGGCCCACGGGCGAAGAGGAGATTGGCCTGATTGGCATCATCATGCCGGCCCCGGAATTCCAGTATCGGCGCTTGAATCCCGCGACCGCGTTCGTCGCCGGGGCGGGCAAGACGGTGGACCTCTCCGTCCTGGTCGTCCAGGGCCTCGTCAAGCTCGTGCAGGGCAAGATTTCGCCCAAAACGATCGGCGGGCCGATTCTCATCGGACAGATGGGCGGGCAAGTCGCTCAGCGAGGGGCCGTGGAGCTCTTTTCTTTCATTGCGCTTCTCTCCATCAATCTGGCCATCCTGAATCTCTTGCCGATCCCGATCCTGGATGGCGGGCACCTCTTCTTCTCGCTGATCGAGTGGCTGCGGGGCAAGCCGGTCAGCCTCCGGAAGCGCGAGATCGCCCAGCAGGTGGGCATGGTCCTCCTGATCGGCCTCATGGCCTTCGCCTTCTACAACGACATCTTCCGACTGCTTGGATGGCAATGACCGGGTCCGGGGACTCGTACGAGCAGAGACGAGAGGCGGTCGATTTCAGCCCCTTCACCGAGGCGGCCCCGCTCCAGATCGCCTCGGGGCGCAGCTACGCGCGGCGCCAGACGCGGCAGATCCAGGTGGGCGCTGTCCCGGTCGGCGGCGGCGCGCCCATCAGCGTGCAGTCCATGACCAAGACGGACACGCGCGACCTCCGCGCCACGGTGGATCAGATCTGGGCGCTGGAGGCGGCGGGCTGCGAGATCGTGCGGGTGGCGGTGCCGGATGCCGACGCGGCGGCGGCGGTGCGGCAGATCCGCGCTCAGATCCGGGTTCCCCTGATCGTGGACATCCACTTCGACTACCGCCTGGCCCTCCAGTGCCTCGCGGGGGGCGTGGACTGCCTGCGGATCAACCCCGGAAACATTGGCGCCACCTGGCGTGTGCAAGAGGTCACCAAGGCGGCGGCCGAGCGCAAGGTGCCGATCCGAATCGGGGTGAATGCGGGCTCGCTGGAGAAGCATCTCCTGCAACGCTTCGGCGAACCCACGGCCGAGGCCATGGTGGAGAGCGCCCTGTTCCACATCCGGATCCTGGAGGAGCTGAATTATCCGGAGATGAAGGTCTCTCTCAAGTCCTCCGATCCCAAGATGATGATCGAGGCCTATCGACGGCTGGCAGATCGGGTCCCGTACCCGTTCCACCTGGGAGTGACGGAGGCGGGGACGGCCTTCACGGGGGCGATCAAGTCGGCCGTGGGAATCGGGACGCTCCT
>JBGPQZ010000269.1:0-4300 GCA_041489335.1 Methylomirabilia bacterium | reverse complement strand
CCATCCCATGTACGGCGACAAGAAGGCAACCACGAGGCTCTCCCGGACGGACGTCCAGGACTTCAAGCAGGACGGCACCTCCATCATCGTCGCCATCAACGACGCACACCGGACGCAGCGGTGGGGCTACGTCAAGGGCGGACTGATCTCCGGCAGCATCAATGGCTACTCGATCCGCATGGCCGCCTACCACAAGAATGGCGAGGCCATCAGCCGGGTCCCCCTGGTGTCTCCCTACGCCATCGGCTTCATGGCGCAGACCAAGGGCCCCACGCCCGTCGAGATCCGCCCCGAGTGAATGCCCAATGACAAATTCCCAATACCAATTGTGGTACGCACATTGGTCATTTGCCATTGGTCATTGGTCATTGGAGGTGTCCGCATGAGCCGTCCGATCATGATCGCCGTGATCGGTGAGAACGACCCCACCCCACGCCTGGCCGCGCTGGCCGAAGCCGTCGGGGCGGAGATCGCCGCGGCCGGCGCCGTCCTGGTGTGCGGCGGGCTGGGCGGTGCCATGGCGGCCGCCTGCCGCGGCGCGGAGAGCCGGGGAGGGGTCACCATCGGGATTCTCCCGGGGACGCGCCACGAGGATGCCAACCCGCACGTCACCTACGCCATCCCCACCGGCCTGGGCCACGCACGCAACATCCTGGTGGCGCGCAGCGCCCACGTCGTCATCGCCGTCGGGGGCAAGTACGGCACCCTCTCCGAGATCGCCTTCGCCAAGATCGAGGGGACGCCCGTCATCGGCCTGGAGACATGGGACCTTACCCGTCCCGGACAGGCGGATATGCCCATCCAGCGCGCGGAGAACCCCAAGCAGGCCGTGGCGCTGGCCCTCGCCGCCGCCAAGAACCGGATCGAAGGTTCACGCTAACCACAGATTACGCAGATTACAGAGATGGTTCTGACCGGATCCATCCCCGTGGAATCGGCGGAATCGGCGGAATCTGCGGATGACTCGATCCTCGGGTCTTTACCTTCTCTTGAATCTGGGGTTTCCTTGGATCGGTTTTCCGGAGGGACGTCTTCGTGAGCTCGGAGCCGAACTCCCACGAGCACCACTGGACGCCGCGGCGCGCCCGCTGGTTCAGCCAGGCCGTCCAGCAGAGCGACTTCCCCGCCAAGGTGGTGAAGGCCCTGGAGGTCGCCCTGGCGAACTGTTGGAGTGTCCTCGACGTGGGGGCCGGGGTCGGCGCCCTCAGCGTGCCCATCGCCAAGCGCGTCCGCGCGGTGACCGCGCTGGAGCCGGCCGCCGCCATGCTCGACGAACTCAAGGAGAGCCTGGCCCGCAACCGCCTCACCAACGTGACCTGCCTCCAGGCCGCCTGGGGAGAGGCCGTGCTCGAGCCCCACGACCTCGTCCTCGTGGCGAACGTGGCCCCCCTCTTCGATGATCTCCTGGGATTCCTCACGCGGGCGAAGCCGCTGGCCAGGCGGGCCATCGCCCTGGTGCAGAACGCGGGCCCCGGCGGGGAGAAGTTCTATCTCGAGGAGCTCTATCCGCTCCTCCTCGGTCGGCCCTACCCGGGACGCACGGACTACCTCGGGACGGTGACGCTCCTCCACAGCCTCGGGATCTACGCCCACGTCGAGATCGTGGACTACCGGTTCGACCAGCCCTTCGCCGACGTCCAGGAGGCCCTGGACTTCTGGACGGAACGCCTGCGCCTGACCGAGCCCGAGCAGAGCCGGCGGCTCGTCGCCTTCCTGCAAGCGCGCCTGCAATCGATCGGCTCCCGCGTGATCGCCCCCATGCGCCGCCGGAGCGCGGTGATCTGGTGGCCGACGGCTTCGCGGGATTCCGCGTGAGCCAGGGAAGGCCCACCCTGCACCCCGCGCCCGGCTGGGCCTGGCAGCATCCGGCGGGGAGCACCGCCCGGGATGCACGAGTCCGGAGCGGGTCCGGATGGACGCCGCGGCGGCCGACCCCGACCTCGCGCGCGCGGATCATCCTTATTCACGTTGACATGTGCGCCACATGCAGATATGCTCTCGCCATGTCCAAGATGATCCAACTCCGGCATGTTCCTGATGAGCTGCACCGGCGGCTCAAGGCGAGGGCGGCGTTGGCGGGCCTGTCGCTTTCGGACTATCTACTGGAAGAGGTTCGCCGCACCGCGGAGCGGCCGACGCTGGCCGACCTGACAGCACGCCTCGCGCAGCGCGCCCCGGTCACCCCCCGGGTTCCACCTGCCAAGGCCGTGAGAGCCGAGCGAGAGCGCCGGTGATCGTGGTCGACGCCTCGGCGGTGCTGGAGATGCTACTGAACACGTCCGCCGGCACCCGAGTGGCCACGCGTCTCTTCGCCGACGGGGAGACACTGCACGCCCCTCACCTCCTGGACCTCGAAGTGGCTCAGGTCCTCCGCCGATACACGCTCTCGGGGGAGCTCGAACCGTCCCGTGGCCTCCAGGCGCTTGAAGACCTTGCCGATCTCCCGCTCAGCCGCTATCCGCACCACCTGTTTCTGCCCAGGATCTGGGAGCTCCGTCACAACCTGACCGCCTACGACGCGGCCTACCTCGCCCTCGCCGAAGCACTGGCAGCCCCCCTGGTGACCCGCGACGCGGCCCTGGCCTCCGCCGCCGGACATCTTGCGCGGATTGAACTCATCTGATATTCCAGGGAGGTAAGGTTTGTCTCGACCGTCTCGGACTACTTAATGAACGCGACGATCTGGGCCAGTCCGCCACACCTCGAGCAGAGCAATGGGGTCAGCCCCCTACGCCGATGAGGCACTCCTGCAGCTGCTTGCCGGAGGAGGGTATTATGCGATTAGTGATCATTACCCTGATAGGTGCAATGCTTGTCTGTGGTTGTGTCCGAGCTATTGGGACCGCGTAGGTCAATGCTCCAGCCCGGGTTCGTTTCACTCGAGCTCGACCGGTCCAACACGCTCCCGCATTGGAGGTCGTGAAGCCATCATGCCCACACTCGCGTCGTCCGCCCTGCAGGTTCCGCACTCCCGCATCCGCGAGCTGGCGGAAGCCGCCATGAAGATGGACGGCGTCCTCAAGCTCTACTTCGGGGAATCCAATGTCCCCACGCCGGCCTACATCAAGCGGGCCGCGGCCACCGCGCTGGAAGAGGGCTACACCTACTACAGCGAGAACGCCGGCCTGCCGGGCCTGCGCCAGGACCTGGCCGCGTACTACCGCAGGATCCACGGCGTGACGCTCGACCCCGAAGCGGAGATCGTCGTGACCGCCTCCGGCGTGCAGGCGCTCAACGTGGGCATCCGCTGCCTCCTGAACCCCGGGGACGAGGCCCTCGTCTTGACACCCGCCTGGCCCAACGCCTCCTGCATCATCCGGATGGACAACGCCGTCCCCGTGGAGATCCCGTTGTCGCTCCGCGACGGGCGCTACACGATCGACTTCGAGGCCCTGCGGGCGGCGCTCACGCCCCGCACGCGGCTCTTGGCCTATACCTCGCCGTCCAACCCGCTGGGCTGGGTGGCCACCGAGGCCGAGCAGGATCGGCTCCTTGACTTCGCCCGCACGCATGACCTCTGGCTCCTCGCCGACGAGGTGTACGACCGCCTCTACTACTGCGGCCCAAAGCTCGGCGCGCCGGCCCCGTCCATCTTGCGCAAGGCGAGCCGCGAGGATGCCGTGCTGGTGGCCCAGTCCTTCTCCAAGACCTACTGCATGACCGGCTGGCGCATCGGCTGGCTGGTGGCGCGCCGGGACGTGGTGCAGCGGGCGGCGCAGCTCAACGAGTTCATCATCTCCCACGCAACCAGCTTCATCCAGCGCGCGGCCCAGATCGCCCTCACCCGGGGCGAGGACGAGCTCCGGTACATGCTGGCTCGCCTGAAGGACAACCGCGACTTCTGCCTCGCCGCCCTCCGTGAGATGCCGGGCGTGACGGTGCCATCCCCCGACGGGGCCTTCTACGTGTTCCCGCGGATTGCCGGCCTGACCGACTCGCTCGCCTTCTGCATGAGACTCCTCCAGGAGACGAAGGTGGGAATCGCCCCGGGCGTGGCCTTCGGGGCCGGCGGCGAGGGCTCCGTCCGCATCTGCTACGCGGCTGAGCGCAGCATCCTCGAACCGGCCATGGAGCGGCTGGCGCGCTTCCTGGCCACCGCCTGGAGCTGAGGAGCCCCGCCCATGTCCCCCACCACGACCCATGACGCCGATCCCGATCGCGTGCTCTCCATCATCATGGGCGGGGGGCAGGGCACCCGGCTGTTCCCCCTGACCCGCGAGCGCGCCAAGCCCGCCGTGCCCCTGGCGGGGAAGTACCGCCTGGTGGACATCCCCATCTCCAACTGCATCAACTCGGGGAT
>JBGPQZ010000268.1:0-4305 GCA_041489335.1 Methylomirabilia bacterium | reverse complement strand
AGCTTTGCGGTGAAATAGCTCGGATCATTCCGGCCGACCATGTTTCGCGCGAGGATTTGCCATGCCGTTTCGCGCCGACCCCACCAAGGAGTATTACGAGATCCTGGGCCTCAAGCAGAGCGCCTCGCTCGAGGAGATCCGCAAGGCCTACCGGAAGCTGGCCCTGCACTATCACCCCGATCGGAACCGCGGGGACGCCACCGCCGAGGAGCGGTTCAAGGCCATCAGCGAGGCCTATGCCGTCCTGATGGATCCCGAGAAGCGCCGGCTCTACGACCTGTCCCGCGCGACCGGGGCCGGGACGGCGGGGCAGGCCGAGCCGTGGGCGTACACCACCCAGGAGGACATCCTCCGCGACCTGTTTCGCAACCGGGATGCCGCCGCCATCTTCGAGGAGCTCAGCCGCGAGTTTGCGCGCATGGGCTTCCGCTCTGACGACGGCTTCGTGCGCCACGTCTTCTTCGGCGGGCGGGGCGTCATGTTCGGTGGGGTCTTCGTCGGCGGCCCCTTCCGGTGGGGGCGGCGCGGCGAGACCGACACGGCGGGCGCCTTCGGGAGGCGCGGCGAGTCGTGGCGCGCCCACGTGGAGGAGCGAGAGGGTTCCGGCGGCCTCTTCGCCCTCCTAGGCCGCGCCCTGCAAGGCATCGGCAGCGGCCTCACCCGCGTGGCTCGGCTTGCCTTGGGGAGCGGCGCACGGGGCGACGATCTGACGGAAGATCTCGTCATCAGCCGTAACGAGGCAGCAGGAGGCGCCCGGAAGCTCATTCGCTACTCGCGCGGCGGGACGACCGAAGAGGTGATCGTCACCATCCCCGCCGGTGTCCGCCCCGGGACGAAGCTGCGCCTGCGCGGCAAGGGCCTGCCGGGCAAGGCCGGCGCCCCCGGTGACCTGCTTCTGCGGGTTCGTGTCACGAAGTGAGCACGGCGGCCTCTAGGCGTTGGCCGTTAGCCGTTAGCTCCGAATCGACCTCCGAGTTGGCGGCCCCGCGTGCTTCAAGCTAGAGGCCAGAGGCTAGGGGCCAGTGGTCACTCTCGTACCTAAGACCACTCGCCTAGCACATTCCCTCGGAGCCTCTTCCGGCCTCCAACGCTGCTCACTGAATCGCGAATTTCTGCGAGGACGGCCGTGAACCTCTTCCAACGCTTCGACGACGTGGCGGTCAGCCAGCCGGACCGGCTGGCGCTCCAGATCAAGGCGGGCGCGGAATACCGCCGCCTGACCTACGGCGAGGTGGCGTGCCAGGCCCGGGCGCTGGCCGGCGCGCTGATCCGCGCGGGGCTCGCCCCCGGCGATCGCGTCGCCCTCCTCGGCGAGAATCGTCCGGAGTGGGCCGTGGCCTACTTCGCCCTGACCGCCGCGGGCGGCGTCGCGGTTCCCCTGGACGTCCAGCTCGGCGATGCCGAGATCGCGAACGTCCGGGGGCACGCGGGCTGCCGGATGGCGATCGCCTCGGGCAAGCAGGCGCCGCGCCTCCTGGCCATGGACGCGCCGGGGGCGCCGCTCTCCTCCGTGGTGGACCTGGACGCCCCCGCGGATGATGGGCGCATCCTGTCCTTCAGCGCCGCCCTGCGGAAACCCGATCTCCCGTCGCGGCCGCTCCCGCGCGTCGAGAGCGAGGCGCTGGCCTCGATCCTCTACACCTCGGGCACGACCGGGACTCCCAAGGGCGTGATGCTCTCCCACGGCAACTTCCTGGCGAACGCCGAGAGCATCCTCGCGTTCCGGCTGGTGAACGCCCAGGACAACCTGCTCTCGGTCCTCCCGCTGCATCATGCGTTTGCGTTCACCGTCCAGCTCATCCTCCTCTACACGGGGGCCCGGATCACCTTCCCGGCGTCCCTGAAGGGGCCGGACCTTTTGGCCTGCATGCACGAGACCGGCGTCACCGCGCTGGTCGGCGTGCCGCAGCTCTTCTACCTGCTCCACAAGGGCATCTTCGACCAGATCGCCAAGCGACCGTCCCTCGTCCAGTTCCTCCTCAAGCGGCTGCTGCGCCTTTCCGGCGCGCTGCGCCCCACGGGCATCAACCTGGGCCGCGTGATCTTCCGTCAGGTTCACCGGCACTTCGGGGGACGCCTCCGGCTCATGGCCAGCGGGGGCGCCCGCCTCGACCCGGTCATCACGCGCGACTTCCTGGCGCTGGGCTTCACGCTGGCCGAGGGCTACGGCCTGACCGAGACGGCGCCGGTGGTCTCGTTCAATCCGCTGGCGCGCATCCGCCCGGGCTCCGTCGGGGTGCCGCTGCCGGGGGTCGAGGTGCGCATCCTGAATTCCGACGCGGAGGGCGTGGGGGAGATCGCCATCCGCGGCGCGAATCTGATGCAGGGCTACTATCGACATCCCGAGGCCACGGCCGAGGTCCTGCGGGACGGGTGGTTCCTGTCGGGTGACCTCGGATATCTCGATCGCGACGGGTACCTCGTAATCACGGGTCGCGCCAAGGAGGTCATCGTCCTCAGCTCCGGCAAGAACGTCTACCCGGAGGAGATCGAGGAGCAGTATCTCAAGAGCGTGTACGTCAAGGAGATCTGCCTGGTGCCGCAGGTGAGTGACCGGGGCGGGGCGCAACTGGAGGGGTTGCTGGCCCTGGTCCTCCCCGACCTGGACGTCTTCCGGGCCCAGGGCATGACCAACATCTTCGAGACGATCCGCTGGGACATGGAGAACGTGGGCAAGGACCTTTCGCCCTACAAGCGGCCCACGGGCCTCCGCATCGTCAAGGAGGGCTTTCCCCGCACGCGCCTGGGCAAGATCCAGCGCCACCTGGTCCGGGAGCGCTACCAGGCCGAGATCGCCGGAGCGCAGCGTGTCGAAGCTTCGGCGGCCGCCCCTGCCGAGCTCGAGGACGAGACGGCCCGGCGCGTCCTCGCCTGCCTGAGGGACGTCAGCAAGAAGGCCGTCGTGCGTCTGGACGATAATCTGGAACTGGACCTCGGCCTGGACTCGCTGGCCCGGATCGAGATGCTCGTGGCCCTCGAGGGGGCGTTCAACGTCAAGATCCCCGACGAGGCCGCGGCCGAGTGTTTCACAGTGCGCGAGGTGATCGATCGCCTCCGAGGCCTGACCGGAGGTGCCGCAGCCGGCCCCGCCGCGCAGCGCCGAGGCTGGCGCGAGATCCTGGCCGAGACCCCGCCCGAGGTCTCGCAGATGGTGGCAGCGAGCAGCCAACCCTCCGCGCGCTGGATCACGGCCGGTTCACGGGCCATCTGCATCGCGACCTTCCGGACCCTCTACCGCCTGCGCGTGGAGGGCCGGGAGCACGTGCCGGCGCACGGGCCGCTCATCCTCGTCGCAAATCACGCCAGTTTCTTCGATGGCTTCATCCTGGCGGCGGCTCTGCCCAAGCGCTCGGTCCAGCAGGTTTTCTACATGGGATTCGAGTGGTTCTTCCGCCATCCCGTCTTGGCCTGGTGGGGGCGCGGCGTTCATGCGATCCCGGTGGACATGGACACGTATCTCGCTCGGGCGCTCCAGGCCTCGGCCCGGGTGCTCCGCGACGGCAAGATCCTCTGTGTCTTTCCCGAAGGGGAGCGGTCCGCCGATGGTCGTATCCGACCCTTCCGCAAGGGGGCCGGCATCCTCGTCCGCGAGCTCGCCGTTCCTGTGCTCCCCACCTACATCAGTGGCTCATTCGAGGCCTGGCCGCGCGGGCAGAGCCTCCCCCGTATCCATCGCCTCCGCGTCCGCTTCGGCCCCGTGGTGACTGCCGAGGAGCTGTTGCAGGGCGACGGCCCCCGGGGTGCCGACGACATAGAGACGATCGTCCTCCGCCTGCGCGAGCGCGTCGCCGCCCTCGGCGGTAAGCTTGGCGGTTGGGTCGGCAAGGCCGACTGACGGTCGCGAAAAGGTCATGAAAGTCGCAACGTCCCCTAAGCCAAGGAAGGCCATGTCATCACAGGTGAGTGACCAGATCTTCCAGACGATCAGCAAGGACCCTTTCGCCAAGCTGGTGGGCATCGAGTACCAGGAGATCCGGCCGGGCTACGGGCGCACCGCCATGACGGTGACCCCCCAGATGCTCAACTCGCATGGGATCCCCCACGGCGGCGCCATCTTCAGCCTGGCCGACAGCGCCTTCGCCGCCGCCTCGAATTCGCACGGGCAGGTGGCCGTGGCGCTGAGCATGACGGTGAACTTCCTGGCAACGGCCGCCACCGGAACGCGCCTGGTGGCCGAGGCTCAGGAACTGCGCAAGGGCCACCGCGCGGGCTTCTATCAGATCACGGTCAAGACCGAGGCCGGCGACCTCGTCGCCGTCTGCCAGGCCGTGGTGCACCGCAAGAAGGAGTCCCTCCTCCCGCAGT
>JBGPQZ010000267.1:0-4322 GCA_041489335.1 Methylomirabilia bacterium | reverse complement strand
ACTTCGCGCCCGGAAGCGCCGGTGAACCGCCCCCGCCCCGCGCCACTCCGCTGGGCGCGCGAGGTGGGGGCGGACATTTTCACTGAGCTGTTAAGCGGACATTTTCACTGAGCTACGACAGAGGGGAAATGCAGCCGACCGCTGCACCCCTCGACCGGCCCGCTCTTCGGCGTGATCAGGGCTCCGGCGTGAGGATCTCCACCCGGCAGGAGACGCCCTTCTGAAACGCCTCGGCATCCGCGGCCGAGCCCACGATGGCGCCGTAGTGCATGGGGATCGCCAGCTTCGGCTGGATGGCCTTACACGCCGCGATCGCCTCGGCGGCCGTCATGACGTACGTCCCGCTCACCGGGAGGAGCGCGACGTCCACGCCCTTGGCCCGGCTCATCTCGGGGATCTCGTCCGTGTCCCCCGCGTGGTAGATGCGAATCCCACCCAGGCTCACGATGTACCCCACCTTGCCATCGGCCTTGGGATGGAAGTGCTTGCCGGGTTCGCGGAATTTGTTGGTGTTGTAGGCCGGGACGGCCTCCACGGTAACGCCGGCGACCTCCACGCGATCGCCCGGTGCCACCACCCGCACCGCCTTCGGGCCGAGCGCCATGACGGCCTTCTCGCAGGCAGGGATGGTGATCACCGTCGTCTTGGCGGTCACGCACTTCTTCAGGTCGTCCACGCTCATGTGGTCGAAGTGCTCGTGCGAGACGCAGACGACGTCCCCCGGCTCCTGCGACGACTTGAGCTGGAACGGATCCACGTAGACGACCACGTCCTTCTTGAGCTTGAACCCGTCATGCCCGAGCCACGTGATCTGGACTCCCTCATACGTGAACATGGCCCACCTCCTCGTATCGTGTGTCCGAAACCGATCCCCACCCGACAAAAGAATCAAACCGCCAAGACGCTCTTCAATGCGGAATGCGGAATGCGACGTGACGGATTGGCCGCTCGTAGATTGCACCTTAGCGGAGCACGCCCGCCTCCCGGAACACCCGGTTGAAGATCTCCCGCACCCGGCCGGTGTGCACCGCGTAATCGTTGAGGAAGCGCGCGCCAGCCGACCCGTCGGCTTCCGCCGCGTAGCCCATCCGCTTGGCGAGCTTCTCCAGCTTGTTCGGCGCGCTGGGCAGCGTGTTCACGCCGAGGTCGGCCACGATCCGAAGCCGCGTCTCCACGCGCCGGAGGAACCGGTAGGAGTCCTCCAGCGTGTGCACCTCCTCGGGAGGGAGGAGCCGCGTGGCCGCCAGGGCCGAGAGCGCCCCGAGCGTGCTCGGGGTGCGAAGGTCCGCCTGGAGTCTCCCGAAGCGGAGCTGGAGGTACTGCACCAGGAACTCGATCTCCACAATGCCGCCGCTCCCCAGCTTGACGTGGGTCCCCTTGTTGCCCGCGCCGGCCCGCTCGGCCTCGATTCGCTGGCGCATGGCGTAGGTCCGCGCCGCCAGATCCGTCTCGTCCGGCCCCTCGTACACGAACCGGTGAACGGCCGCGAGGAGCGCCGCCCCCACCTCGGGGTCCCCGGCCACGATGCGCGCCTTGATGTAGGCCTGCCGCTCCCACAACTCCGCCAGGCGCGCGAAGTGGGTCGTGAAGGCCGCCACCGAGATGGCCAGCTCGCCCTTCTGGCCGCTCGGTCGTAACCGTGCGTCCACCCGATACGCCGCCCCTTCCTGCGTGATGGTCGTGAGGATCTTGGTCAGACGGTCGGTCAGCTTGCTGAAGTACTCCGGGTGGCTGATCCGTTCCGGCCCGGTCGTCCGGCCCTCGTCCCGATACACGAAGAGGAGGTCGAGGTCCGACCCGTACCCCAGCTCCATGCCGCCCAGCTTCCCCATGCCCACGATCGCGAACCCCGGCGGATCGGGCCGGCCGAAGCGCGCCTCGAGGTCCGCCTCCGCCAGGCGCAGGGCGATCTCCAGACAGGCCTCCGCCAAGGCGGTCAGCGCCGCCTGTGTCTCGGTCACCTCGCCGGAATCCAGGATGTCCCACAGGCCGACCCTGAACTCCTCCGCTTTCTTGAACCGCCGCAGGGCGTCCAGCCGCGCGCTCCCCGCCGGCGCCGCCTCCACCGCCCGGCCGAGCTCCAGGAGGAGCGCCCCGCGCCCCCGGCGCGCCGCCGGCCCGGGCATGAGCAGGGCATCCGAGAGCTCCGGCTGCCGGAGCAGGGTCGCCGAGAGGAACTCGCTGGTGCCGAAGAGCCGGACCAGGAGCGTGAGGAGGCCCGGCGTCTCGGCGAGCAGCCGCATGACGCTCCCGCGCGCCGCCACGGTCGCCACGAAGCGTTCGAAGGTGCAGAGGGCCAGGTCGGGATCCGGCGCCTCCGCCAGCGTTTCGAGGAGGGAGGGCGCCAGGCGCCCCAGGGCGCGTCGGACCTCGGGGGCGTAATGGGCGAAGGGCTCCCCGTCCCGCATGAGCACGAGGTTCCGCAGGGCGCGCTCGACGTCCTCGAAGCCCACCCCGCGGAGGCGCGGCCGCAGCGCTTCCGCGGGGAGGTCGGCGGTGAAGAACAGCGCCAGCTCGTCCACCGGACCCTCTTCGGCCTCCGCCTCGGGGGTGCGCGTCGTGCGGAGGAAGCCGTCGTAGAGCTGCCGCACCGCGGCCGTGTGGCCCTCGTACTCGGACAGCAGGGCGGCCACGGGGTCGGGATGGTCGGGCGGCTGGTAGCCCATCCGCCGCGCGACGCGCGTCAGCTCCCGCGGATCCTCGGGCAGCGTGTGCGTCTGCCGGTCGTGCATGATCTGCAACCGGTGCTCGAGCCGCCGCAAGAACGTGTACGCCCGCACCAAGAGTTCGTAATCCGCATCCGCCAGGAGCCCCTGCCCCGCCAACCGGTGGAGCGCCCGCAGGGTGTTGGCCTCGCGCACCCAGACGTGCTTCCCGCCGTGCAGGAGCTGGAAGCCCTGGACCAGGAACTCGATCTCGCGGATGCCCCCGTACCCCAGCTTGACGTTCCGACCGGCCGGGCGATCCTGGGCCTCCACCACGTTAATCCGGTCCTTCATGGCCCGGATCTCGTCCAGCGCGGTCGGATCCAGCGACTGCCGGTAGACGAACGGGCCGACCATCCGGCGGAACGCCTCGCCCAACGCGAGGTCCCCGGCGGCCGGGCGGGCCTTGATCAGGGCCTGCCGCTCCCAGGTCTGCCCCCAGGACTCGTAATAGAACTCGCAGGCAGCCAGTGAGGCCGCGATGGCCCCCGCGCGTCCCTCCGGACGCAGCCGCAAGTCCACCCGGTACAGGTGCCCCTCGGGCGTGACCTCCATGAGGCCCCGCACCAACATCTCCGAGAGCTTCCGGAAGAACTCCTGGTGGCTGAGGCGGCCCGAGGCACCGCCGTCCGGACCGGGGACGCCGGCGGTCTCTCCCTCTTCCTCGTAGACGAAGATCAGGTCGATGTCCGAGCTGAAGTTCAGCTCCTTCCCGCCCAGCTTCCCCATCCCCAGGATGACGAAGGGGCACTCGCGGACGCGGCCCGTCTCGTCGGAACGTCGCGGGATCCCGTGCCGTTGGACCACCTCGGCGCGGCAGAACTCGTAGGCCACCGTGAGGACCGCGTCGGCCAGGTTGGACAGCTCGTCCGTGATCCCCACCAGGGGCTGCCGCCCCACCAAATCCTGCAGGCCGATGCGCAGAATCTCCTGCGCCTTGCACCGGCGCAGGGCACTCCACTTCCGCTCGAGCGTGGAGGCGCCGGCGACCTGCTGCCGCGCCTCGGCGAGGAGATCCGCCTTCTGCTTCGGCCGCGCGAGGATCCCCGGCTCCAGCAGCCACTCGAAGAACTGCGGATGGCGGATGAGGATGTCGCTCAGGAACTGGGAGCTGCCGAAGATCGTCAGGGCGAGGTGGAGGATGCGGGGATTGTCACAGAAGAGGCCGAGGAGGAAACGCCGGTCGAGGACCTTCTCGGCGTACCGCTCCAGATTATTGAGGGCCAGATCGGGATCCGGGACCTTCCGGAGCGCCGTGAGCAGCACCGGGAGGACCCGCTCGAGCTGGGACCGCGTCGCGGCGTCTCCGGCCAGGCGGCCGAGGTTTCTCGCCGCCTGGTCCGGCTGCCGGCAGCCGGCCGCGGCGAGTTTGGGCGAGAGCAGCGTCGCGAGTGAGTCCATGGAGAGTTCAGGCCCCGCGCCCCCGGGCGGACGCGGGGCCTCGGCACGTGTTTCCCGCGGCCGTCACCCGACCAGGACGAGGCGCACGTCCATCACGTTGGTCCGGGTGGGGCCCGTCATGATCAGGTCGCCGAGCTTCTCGAAGAAGGGGTACGCGTCGTTGCCTTCCAGCGCCGCCCGCGGATGCAGGCCGAGGGCCCGCGCCCGCGCGATCGT
>JBGPQZ010000266.1:0-4347 GCA_041489335.1 Methylomirabilia bacterium | reverse complement strand
GGGCTCGGTCATCCGCTATCCTCTGGTGGTCCCCATTACGGCAAGCTACCCCTTGGTGACCGTCCTCCTCGCCGCCCTGTTCCTGGGCGAGCCCCTCACCCTCTCGCGCCTCTTCCGGGCCGCCCTGATCGTGGGCGGCGTCTATTTCCTGCGCTAGCCGGAGATGACGCGAGGCGACGGCGTCAGGAGCGCTACGCCTGCCAGCCTTCCGGTGGCTGCTCGGGCCCCGGCCGCTTGCCCTGTCCGTGATGATCGCGCAGCCACTGGAAGATCCGCTCGCGGTAGTTGTAGGTCAGCAGGACCGCCCCGGCCGCGACCGTCAGGAAGATGACGAAGTCCACGTAGTGCGCGCTCCGCATCTTGGCCCCCTGAATGGACAGGAGCCAGGTGCCGGGCATGCGCCCGAACGTGGTGATGACGAGGAACATCCCGAACGGCATGGGGCTGACCCCGAACAGGAAGCACAGAAAGTCCTTGGGGAAACCGGGGATCAGGAAGAGGACGAGGGCGACCATCTCGCCCCCGGTGTGGGCCACGAAGTCGAACTTGTGGTACACCTCGCTCGACACGACGCGGCGCACCAGGGGGAGCCCGAGCCAGCGCCCCAGCCCGAAGGCCAGGGCCGACCCCAAGGTGAGCCCGACGGTCGAATACAGGAACCCGAGCCACGTCCCGAAGACGTACCCGCCCAGGAACCCGGTGGCCTCTCCCGGGATGGGGGCCAGGACCACCTGGAGCGCCTGCAGCACGATGAAGACCAGGGGAGCGTACGGGCCGAAGCTGTTCAGGAAGGCCTTGACTTCCCGGCGGCTCGAGAAGAACCGAACCAGCTCGCGGTACTTGACGATGACGGGGTTCCCGGAGAAGCAGAAGTAGAGGATGGTGGCGGCGAGGAGGACGGCCGCCCCGAGGCACAACCAGAGGGTCGTCTTGACGCGGGAACGCGTTTGCTCTTCGGTCCTGGGGGTATCTGCCATACCACTCCCGTGCTGCGCGCCCCCTCATTCGGGTGACGCGGTAGTATACCCGGGCACCCCCTGATCGTCATGCGAAAACGCGGCCGCCCGCGGGCACCCAACCGGAAGGTTAGGTCGCCCAACCGCAAGGGTGGGTCGCCCGATCCGCCCCGAGGCGGGTTGGGTCCGGCCCCGCGCTATCCCCGCTCCTCCACCCGGTGCAACTGGATCATGTTCGTCGCCCCGCGCACGAACAGCGGCGCACCCGCCACGATGACCAGGGCGTCCCCCACGTGCACGGTCCCGTCCCGGAGGAGCAGGAGTTCGATCTCGCCTACCAGTTCGTCGGTGTTCTGCACGGCTCGGATGGTCTTGGGCATCACGCCCCAGTGGAGGTTCAGCCGGCGCCGGACCACCTCCGACGGCGAGAAGGCGAAGACGGGGGCCGCGGGCCGGTACTTCGAGAGCAGCCGCGCCGTGGAGCCGCTCTGCGTGAAGGCCACGATGGCCCGCGCCTTCATCTCGCCCGCGGCGCGACAGGCGGCCTCGCTGATCACCTCGGGGAAGGTCGAGGCCCGCTCAGACGTTGCAGCCAGATCGGGCATGGCCGTCTCCGCCTGTACGGCGATGCGCGCCATGACCTGCACCGTCTCCACCGGATACTTCCCCACGGCGGTCTCGGCCGACAGCATGACGGCGTCCGTCCCGTCCAGGATGGCGTTGGCCACGTCCGAGGCCTCGGCGCGCGTGGGGCGGGGGCTCCCCACCATGGACTCCAGCATCTGGGTGGCGGTGATGACCGGCAGCGCGCGTTTCCGGGCCTTGCGGATGATCGCCTTCTGCACCAGCGGGACCTCTTCCAGTGGAAGCTCCACCCCCAGATCCCCCCGGGCCACCATGACCCCGTCCGCCACGTCCAGGATGGCGTCCAGGCGCTCGACCGCCTCCGGTTTTTCCAGCTTGGCCACGACGGGGAGATCGCCGCCGCCCATCTCGTTGATCAGTTCCTTCACATCCAGGACGTCCTCGGGTCCCCGGATGAAGGAGACGGCCACGGCATCCACGCCCTGGCTGATGCCGAACCACAGGTCGTCCCGATCCTTGTCCGTGATGGAGCTGGCGCTCACGGCCACGCCCGGCAGGTTGATCCCCCGGTGGTCCCCGATGTCGCCGCCCGATATCACCCGGCAACGCACGGTATCCCCCGTCACCTGCAGGACGGTGAGCTCGATGAGGCCGTCCACGAGCAGGATCCGATCGCCCGGCTTCACGTCCTGCGGTAGGCGGTCATAGGTGGTGCTGGCGATCTCCGCCGTCCCTTCCACCGGGCGCGTGGTGAGGGCAAACTCAGCCCCCTGGAGGAGCTGCACGTGACCGCCGCGGAACTTCCCCAGGCGGATCTTCGGGCCCTGCAGGTCCTGCATGATCGCCACCGGCGCCCCCAGCTCGGCCGCGATCTCCCGGATCTGCACGATCACCCGGGCGTGCTCCTCGTGGGTCCCGTGCGAGAAGTTGAGGCGCGCGACATTCATGCCGGCCCGGATGAGCTGCCGGAGCACCTCGGGCGAGGAGGACGCTGGCCCAATCGTGCACACGATTTTCGTCCGTCGCATGGGGCAAACTCCTTTGCCGGCAAGGCGGCAACTCGCGGCACCCTGCGGGTGCGGATCCCCGCCGAGTCGCGGCCCATCAGTCCGGGGCGCGCAGGAGCACCCGCGCCGGCGCCCCATCCCCGTCGCGGATCTTGAGGGGCAAGCAGATGAGCTCGTAGTCTCCCGGCGGGACCCCCGAGAGATCCAGGCCTTCCAGGATGACGATCCCGGCCCGCAGCAGGATGCGGTGGGCGTCGAACCCGGCGGAGGCCGCGGGGTCCACCGAAGGCCCGTCCACCCCGACCAGTCGCACGCCCGCCTCCACCAGCCGCCGGGCCGCCCCGGGCGTAAGGGCCGCGGACTCCCGCGGGCCCGTCTCCGCCGGATCGCGCGCGGGATGGCGGGTCTTCAAGAGGACGCGAGGAGGCGCACAGGGGTCGGCCACGGACAGCAGGGCGGCCTCCACGGATTCGGCGGTCATCACCTCGACGACGCGGGCGGGCCCGACCAGGGCGGTGAGCGGCAGCCGATCCACCCCGGGCGCCCCGTCGAAGAAGTGGCGCGGGGCATCCACGTGGGTTCCCGTGTGCGATCCCATGGTGAGGAGGGACACGTTCGCCGCATCCCCCGCCGCGACGGCGAGCCGCGGCTCACGGGACACCTCGGGGTCCCCCGGGTAGACCGGCATCCCGGCATAGATCGGCAGGGTCACATCATACAGGCGCATGGCTGTGGCTCATGGCACATGTCAATGCAGAATGCAAAACGGGCAATGGAAAACCGGTCAATGCCCGAGGCTCGATGGCCGGTTGCCCATTTTCAATGTCTCATTCCTCATTGGTCATTGGGAAGCAGCGGGACCTTGTAGCCCGCCAGCATCCCACCGTCCACGTAGATCACCTGCCCGGTGACGTACTCCGAGGCGCGCGAGGCCAGGAAGACGGCGGCTCCGGCCAGATCGTCGGGGGTTCCGGTCCGCCCCCAGGGGATGAGCGACTGGGCCCCCCTGGCCCAGGCGGCGTTGCTGAACAGGTCGTCGTTCAGGGGGGTCCGGAACCAGCCCGGCCCGATGGCGTTCACGTTGATGTGGTAGGGGGCCAGCTCGAAGGCCAGGTGCTTGGTGAGCAGCAGGATGCCGCCCTTGCTCGGCGCGTAGGCCGACTGGTTATGCGAGGCGATCGTGCTCGCCAGCGAGGCCGTGTTGATGATCTTGCCGCCGCCCCGTTCTTTCATGATCCGGGCCGCGGCCTGGCAGCAGAAGAACACGGATTTGAGGTTCAAGGTCATCACCGTGTCCCAGTCCTGCTCGGTGTACTCCAGGCAGGGATTCCGCCGGTTCGTCCCGGCGTTGTTCACCAGGATATCCAGACGCCCATGCCGCTTGGCCACGGCCTCGAAGAAGACCGGGAGCCCCGCCAACTGCGTCACGTCCAGCACCGCGCCTTCGGCCTTCCCGCCCGCCGCGCGAATCTCCGCCGCCGCGCGATCCACGACGTCCTGCCGTCGGCTCGCCACGACCACCAGGGCACCGGCCTGGGCCAGGCCGGTCGCCATGCCCTTCCCCAGCCCGGTTCCGCCGCCCGTCACCACCGCCACACGGCCGCTCAGATCGAAGAGGTCCGTCGCCATGCTCGCTCCTCCATGTGTTGGATGATCTGCCTCGCCTTGCATATCAAGAAATCGGTCGGTTCGTCCAGCACTTTCTCCCGCGCGCCCGCCCCGCACGGGGGCGGGATTGTCCCCTCGCCGATACATTTTCCAATTGCCCATTGGCAGGCCCCACGCGGACCAGTATAGTC
>JBGPQZ010000265.1:0-4354 GCA_041489335.1 Methylomirabilia bacterium | reverse complement strand
GACGGTGGCCGTGAACGGGGACAAGATGACGAGCAGCTCCGGGGTCTTCTCCGCCGGGGACATGGCGCGCGGGCAGTCCCTGATCGTGTGGGCCATCACGGAGGGGCGGCAGACGGCCAAGGGGATCGACCGGTACCTGATGGGGTCCACGCTGCTCCGGTGACGGGAGTGGGCGGGGGATCCGGCTTGACACGCTTTGCACCCGGAGGATAGAGTACTTCGCCGAATCGCGACGGCATCCGACACGGTCGTTCAGCCCGCGCCTCTTCCACGTCGGATACGGCGGTCGTCGCGCGGGCATTTTCTTGTCTGGCCCCGGGGAGCCAAGGACGGCCCTTGATGCGCGACACCGTGGAGGTCGGTCCTGTTCTTTACGTTTCACGTTTTACGTCCTACCGCAAGGGGGCGCAGGTGGACACGCTCAACGTGGACGCACGACTCATCATCGCGGCCAGCGAAGTGGATTCCGACCTGTTCTACGCTACCCGCTTCCTGGCACCCGATCCGTTCGTCTTCCTGTGGCACGGGGCGGAGAAGATCCTCCTGATGTCGGACCTGGAGGTGGACCGGGCCCGCGCGCAGGCCGCGGTGGATCTGGTCCTGTCCTTCCGCGTCTATGAAGAGCGCGCCCGGGCAAGGGGCAGCGAGCACCCGAGCCTGGTGGAGACGCTCCACGAGTTGCTGGCGGAGCGGGGCGTGCGGAGCGTCCTCGTTCCGGGGAGCTTCCCCTTGGAGCACGGAGATGACCTGCGCGAGCGCGGGATCACGGTGCAGTGGAAGCGCGCGCCCTTCTTCGAGGAGCGGCTGGTGAAGAGTCCCGATGAGGTGGACGCCATCACCGCCGCGCTGCGCCGGACCGAGGCCGCGCTGGAGCGGGCGATCGCCGCCATCCGCCAGGCGGACGTATGCGAGGGCATTCTCTGGTGGCAGGGCGAGAGGCTGACCTCCGAACGGATGAAGGGGCTCATCACGATGACCCTGCTGGAGGCGGGGCTCATCGCGGAGCGCACCATCGTGGCCTGCGGCGCGCAGGGGTGTGATCCGCACAACCAGGGGAGCGGCCCGCTCCGTGCGGGGCAGCCCATCATCATCGACGTCTTCCCCCGCGACACGGAGAGCCGGTACTTCGCGGACATCACGCGCACCGTCGTGAAGGGCGCGGCGTCGGAGACGCTGCGCCGCATGTACCGCGCCGTCCTGGCCGGACAAGAGTGTGCCTTCGCCGAGATTCGCGCCGGGGCGGCGGGCGACGCGATCCACAGCCATGTCCAGGAGACGCTCCAGGCCTGCGGCTTCGAGACCGGCGAGCGCGACGGACACATGCAGGGCTTCTTCCACGGCACGGGCCATGGGCTCGGCCTGGACATCCACGAGCTGCCTCGGATCGCCAAGCTGCCCACGACGCTCCAGAGCGGCAACGTGGTGACGGTGGAGCCAGGCCTATATTATCGTGAGGAGGGAGGCATCCGCATCGAGGACGTCGTGGTGGTGACGGAGACGGGGTGCCGGAACTTGACCCGCTACCCGAAGTGCTTGGAGGTGTAAATGCCCGACCTTCGCCTTCGAACCTTCCGGATAAGAGTGTACGGTCAGCTCTGCCCGGGCGATCTCCCCCCGGCGGAGCGGCAGGAATTCCTCGACATCCTGGATCGCATGGACGAGGACGGAATGGCGAGCTTCTTCCAGGGGCGGCGCCTGGATCCGCACCGACAGCGCGCCCTCGAACTGCTGCGCGAGGCCCGCGAGATCGGCGACCGACTCAACCTCCTGGACCGGACGCTCCCGGCACTGCCGCACGTCGAGATCAGCCAGTGCTACGCGCGGTTGCGCGACCTGGGGAACGAGTTCGGCGACCTGGAGGCCGCGGGCCTGCTGAGCTAGGACCGGGAGAGGGCGGCGGCACGGGCGGGCGCTTCGGCCTGTGGCTGGCTGTCTGGCTGTGATGGAATAACCTCATGCGAATCGGCGAGTTAGCCAAACGCGCCGGCACGACGCTGCGCACGATTCGCTAGTACGAGGAACGGGGCCTGATCGCCCACGCCGCCAGGACCCAGGGCGGATTTTGCCTCTATGAGGAGATGGAAGAGCGGATCGCGACGTACCGCGCCATGCAGGACTCGATTCGTCAGACGGTGGAGATTCTGGAGGCCTGTCGCACCTGTCTCTCCAGTCGGCCCGGCGCTCGCCGCGGCGGCACGCCAGCCAATCTTGCGTCACGAGACTCGCTTCGACCATAACCCGATTGGCTCCGCAGGAGGCATTCTCACATGATTACCGTCACGTCCCAGGCCGCCGAGAAGATCAAGGGAATCAAGACCGCGCAGGCGACGCCGGAGGAGGCGGGTCTGCGCGTCCGCGTCGTGGGTGGCGGCTGTTCGGGATTCCAGTATCAGCTCGTCTTCGATGCACCGCAGCCCGGCGATCAGATCTTCGAGGCGGAGGGCGTCAAGCTGGTCGTCGATCCCAAGTCGTTCCTCTACCTCAACGGCACGGAGATCGACTACGTCGATGGGTTGATGGGGGCCGGCTTCTCCTTGAAGAACCCCAATGCCAACTCGGCCTGCGGCTGCGGCGGGAGCTTCACCGCCTGAGGTCGCTCGTCACCGAGCGCCCCCCGCTCGAGTGTTACGTACGCGACCCCTCGGTCCCCGGTCAGCCGACCTGCCGGGAGAGACGGGAGGCTCAGGAGAACGGACGCACCACGGAAAGGCACAGGACAATGAGCACTTGGCTGAGCACGGTGCGGGCGCTTGAAGAGCCAGGGGCCACGGACAAGGACACCGCCGAGTTCGAGCGGGGGATCCTGCTGACCACCCTCGACACGGTGGTGAACTGGGCCCGCCGTTCCTCGATCTGGCCGGCCACGTTCGGGCTGGCCTGCTGCGCCATCGAGATGATGGCGACCAGCGCCTCCCGCTTCGACCTGGCCCGCTTCGGCTCGGAGGTGTTTCGGGCCTCGCCCCGGCAGGCCGACCTGATGATCGTGGCGGGCCGCGTCAGCCGCAAGATGGCCCCCGTGCTCCGCAAGATCTATGATCAGATGCCCGATCCGAAGTGGGTGATCGCCATGGGGGCGTGCGCCTCGTGCGGGGGCGTCTTCAACACCTACACGATCGTGCAGGGAGTGGATCAGGTCGTTCCGGTGGACGTGTATGTGCCGGGGTGCCCGCCGCGTCCAGAGCAGTTGATTCACGGGATCATGCTGCTCCAGGAGAAGATCAAGGGCGAGAAGCACGCGCGCCGGGACTTGATCAACCTTCCCTGGGACCGGGTCGAGTCGTAAGGATCTCTTCGGGAGGCGCGCGTAGGTGTGGGGGAGGGCGATGAGGAACCAGATGGAAGCGGCGGGGGCACAGCGCACCAAGCCGAGAGAGCAACGGGAGAGCGTGGTCATCCGGTTTGCCGGGGACTCCGGCGACGGCATGCAGCTCACGGGCATGCAGCTCACGACGGAATCCGCCCTGGCCGGTAATGACATCGGCACGCTGCCGGATTTCCCGGCGGAGATCCGCGCCCCCGCCGGAACGCTGGCGGGCGTTAGCGGCTTCCAGATCAACTTCAGCAGCCTCGATATCTACACCCCGGGCGACAACCCGGATGTCCTGGTGGCGATGAATCCTGCCGCGCTCAAGGTGAACGTCGGGGATCTCAAGCCCGGCGGGCTGGTCCTCGCCGATCGTGACGCCTTCGACGAGGGGAGCCTGAAGAAAGCCGGGTACGCGGCGAACCCGTTCGAAGACGGATCCCTGGGCAAGTACCAGGTCGCGGTCCTGGACATGACCGGGATGACCCTCCGGACGCTGGAGGAGCTCAAGCTCTCCAATAAGGTCGCCAGCCGGTGCAAGAACTTCTTCGCCTTGGGCCTCTGCTCGTGGATGTGCAGTCGGCCAATAGACTCTACAATCAAATGGATACATGATAAGTTTAAGAAAACACCTGAGATCATTGAGGCCAACATCCTGGTCCTCAAGGCTGGATACCATGACGTCTGCACCTTCCAGGCCGAGGACGAGATCGCGGGCGTCTGCTCGGCCGTGGGCGCCTCGTTCGGGGGCAGCCTCGGGGTCACCACCAGCAGCGGGCCGGGGATCGCCCTGAAGCAGGAGGCGATCAACCTGGCCGTGATGGTCGAGTTGCCGCTCGTCATCTGCAACGTCCAGCGCGGTGGACCGAGTACCGGTTTGCCGACCAAGACGGAGCAGGCGGATCTGTACCAGGCCATCTTTGGTCGGAACAGTGATTCGCCGCTGCCGGTCCTCGCCGCCGCGACCCCTGGGGATTGCTTCTCCATGGCCTACGAGGCGGTCCGGATCGCCATCAAGTACATGACCCCGGTGATCCTGCTCAGCGATGG
>JBGPQZ010000264.1:0-4368 GCA_041489335.1 Methylomirabilia bacterium | reverse complement strand
CCCCCACCTCGCGCCCAGCATGTGCCGCGCGGCCAGCCTGGAACAACGGAAGACGCCGCTCAGATTCGTTTCTAATACCACAGACCAGGCCTCGTCGTCCATCTCGGGGACCAGGGCGTCCCGGACGATGCCGGCGTTGTTGACCAGGATGTCCAGCCGCCCACCCCGGGCCACCACCGCCTCGATCATGGCGGAGACGGCTTGCCCGTCTCGGACGTCGGCCTGCCAGGCGGAGGCCCCGCCCCCCAGCCCCTGGATCTCCGCCACGACCTTGCTGGCCCCCGCCTCGTCTTGGCGGTAGTTGACCACGACGGCGGAACCGGCCTCTGCCAAGGCGCGGGCCACCGCCGCGCCGATCCCGCGAGACCCCCCCGTCACCAGGGCCACTTTCCCGCTCAGGTCAATCCGGAACATCCCCTCATCTCAAACGACTGCAGAACTCGACCTGCGCAATTCGTTTGGCAGGAAGGAATCGGTTCATTCCGCATTGTTCCCGTAGACCGTACGAGTGTACGAACGTACGAATCTGCGCGAACTACCCGGACCTCCATTCGAAGCCTTGATTCATAATTCCGATCCAGGCCGTCCCCTCGTCCCCTCGTCCCTTCGTCCTCTCGTCCTCTCGTCCCCTCGTCCCTTCGTACTCTCGTCCCTTCATTCCGCATTCCCCATTCCGCATTCCGCATTTCCCAACGCGGCTCACCCTGCGCGCCCGACAACCAGCGATGCCGCCTCGCCGAACGCCCCAATGGCGTTCACCAGGACAGCCCGCATTCCCGGGAGGGGCTGCGGCACGCTCCCGGAAAGGCTCAGGCCGCATTCAGGGTCTGGATCGTCGCAGTTCACGCTCGGGGGAACGAGTCCGTGCTCCAATGCCAGTACCGCGGTCGCCACCTCCAGCGGAGCCGCCGCGGAAAACAGGTTTCCGTGTGCCCCCTTGGTGGCATAGATCGCCAGGCTCCTTCCGTGAGTCCCGCGCATCTCCCGAAGGGCGGCCGCCTCCGCCTGGTCGTTCAGCGGGCTGGAATCCCCGTTGGCGGAGACGAGGTCCACCCCATCTCCCCGGGCGTCCACGAGTGCCGCCCGCATGGCTCGGCCACTACTGTCCTGGACCCCCGCGAGGGTGAGTTCGCCGATGGCCGCGCCGAAGCCGGCAATCTCCGCCCGGATTCGCGCACCCCGCTGCACCGCATGCTCGTAGGCCTCGAGCACCAGGACCGCCGCGCCCTCTCCCGCCACCGTTCCGGCCCGCCCGCGCCCGAAGGGGCGACAGGTGCGGTCCGGCGGCTCCGCCGCCGCGGCCAAGAGGTCCGTCGAGCACAGGTCGGCGAACACCAGGTCGTCCATGGAGGATTCTGCCCCGCCGCACAGGGCCACGTCCAGCTCCCCTTCACGGATCGCAGTCATCGCCTGGCCAACAGCATGCATCCCCCCGGTGCACCCATCCGAAACCGTTCGGCAGAACCCTCGAAGGCCGAAGTTGATGGCGATGTGACCAGCGGTCAGGTTGGGGACGATCTTGAGTGAGAGGTCCAGCGGATTCACCGCCGTCCGGGCAAGCTGCAAGGCCCGCCCCATATCAATCTGGTTCGGCTGGTCCGAGGCCTCCAGGCCTGGCAGGAGCCGCAGGAGGTCCTGGATCGGATACGGGATGAAGAGTGTGGCCAGGATCACCCCAGCGCGGGTCGGATCGTCTCGCGGGATCGTCAGCCCCGCATCCTCCACCGCCAGGATCGCGGCCGTCATGGCAAACGTGGTCGCCCGGTTGTACAGCTTGAGCTGCTTGCGGGGAAGGCGGGGTACGCACGCCGCGACCGCAGCCTCCGGCACCTCGGCCGCCACGTCCACCGGAAATCCGAGACGCGTCAGCCGGTCCACCCGTGCAACTGCAGATCGACCAGCCAGCAGGCCTTCCCAGTGGCTGACGCCACCGAGGCCGAGCGGAGACACCACCCCCAGGCCGGTCACGACAATTCGCCTATTCATCCGAGTCATTTCACCGCCCTGACCTCGGTCAGAGATCAGAGGGCAGAAGTCAGAGGTCAGAAGGAAACTGCCCCATTGGGGTTTTTCTTAGCGTCCTTTGCGCGCTTTGTGGTTCAACTGCACCGTCTCGGCTCACGCCGCTTCGACGGTCCCGGCGGGGAGCCGGGAAACCTTCCGCCCTTCCGCCTCATGGCCGTGCATCGGCCAGGCCGAGGAGGTCCAGAATATCCGTGACAATGTCTTTCATGCGCGATCCAAAGGTCCATGTCAGGGGAATGCACAAGAACAGGATATCCGCCTCGGCCACCCGTGTCTGATCGACGAAGATGCGCCCCAATGTTTGCGCCATTCCCACGGTCTGATCCGGCCCGGAACCCTCACTCCAGTTTCCCTGGGTCGCAACCACCCGGGAATGGGCAGTGACCTGGTCGCCGGCCAAGACCGGGCCCAAGAAGCGGGCCTGGTTGACTCTTAGCAGCAGGGCGTGGGCCTGGTACCTGCTCCGGATTGACAGGAGCAGCGCCCCGGCGGACGCCATAGTCTCGAGCAGGAGGGAGGACGGAACCTCGGCTCGCGGCCTGAAGGTCCCATCGAAATAATCCTCGGTCCGCGGGAAGGTCTTGCGGGTTGTGATCGTGCCCGCCCCGCGCGCATCAATCTCCAGGATCCGGTCGGCGAAGTGGTAGTGCATTGCTTAACTCGCACGCTTCATGGCTGACGGCTCATCCCCTCTGCCCTCTGCTCTCCGCCCTCCGCCCTCTGCCTTCTGCCCTCTGCCTTCTGATCTCTGCCCTCTGCCTTCTGCCCTCTCACCTCACTCCGTTTGTATCAGCCGGTGAAGATCACGGCCGCCAGTGCATATCCCCCGGCGTGGGACAGGGAAACGGCACACCGGTGCAGGCCCTTGGCCCTGGCCAGGCGGGACACCTCCCCTCGGAGGATCAGCCGTGGCGCCGCCAAGCGGCCATGCACTGTCTCCACGTCCAGCCAGGTCAACTTTCCGGTCAGGCCCGTCCCGAGGGCCTTCAGGGCCGCCTCTTTGGCTGCGAAGCGGGCGGCCAGATGCATGAACGGCCTCCGCTGGCGTGTGGAGTAACGCAACTCCTCCTCCGTAAAGACCGTGGCTAAGAGGGCCGGCCTTCCCTCGAACACCCGTCGCACCCGGGAGATTGCTATCAGGTCCACCCCGATCTGGGCCTCGGAACCGAGAGCGGAACCCGGCCCCACCGCCTTGCGCCCCCGGCGCGCCCAGCGTTGCACGCCGGGCATGCGCACGGGGATGAGGGCGGCGATCCCTCTGCGCACCACGGGAGCGCCCGCCTCACCTCGGAACCGAGAAACGCCAAGGGGAGAAGCCATAGTCCTGGTTCTCTGGATCGAAGTCCTGATCGGTGAGACCAGCATTCAGGCGAAGCTGGGTGTACACGTATTCTTCCACGACGCGATCGTCCCAGTCGTACACGACCACGCGGATCGGCAGGTCATTCTCTTGGTCAAAGGAGACCAGGACGCGGTAGCAGTAATACCCGGCTCCGGAATCCCGAGGGAGAATGCCTTCCACTTGGTGAACCCGCCGGTCCCCGACGGTCCCGGGGCTCCGGTCCACCAGCCGCAGCACACCCCCCCGAGCCGCTCGCCGGGTGTTCTCGCCGATGATCTCCAGCAGCCTGCCGATCCCCACATCCGTGATGGGATGCCGGCTCTCCTCCAGCACCCGCGGGTGCGACGGATCCAGGACAGCGGTAACCAGGCTTCGGAACCCTCGAGCCTCCTGAACCAGGAACTTGTCCTCATGGGCCCCCGCAACATAGAGTCCCTCGCGGCCCTTCCCCGGCCCTTCAATCCACCTCATGTAGACCCTGAACGGCCGCTGAAACTTCAGCAGGATTGTTTCTTGGGGGCGGAGAGCCTCCTCGATCCACTCCCGCCGGAGAAGGATCGCAGTATAGTCGTTCACCTCGGCATATCTGCGGTCCGCCCGGTCCAGGAACTGCAACAGCTCCGCCTCGGTTGTTCCCCACGACGGCAGAGCCGTCCCCGCGACTATGCCCAGGAAGAGGATCGCGGCCATCGCGCGGGACGGAGCCACTCTGACCTTCATTGCGGTGCTCTCGTCCCCCGACTGACCGAACCTGACTTCTTCACCGCCACGCCCGTAACGAGCGACAGGGATTC
This sequence comes from Methylomirabilia bacterium, assembly GCA_041489335.1. Classification (GTDB taxonomy): domain Bacteria; phylum Methylomirabilota; class Methylomirabilia; order Methylomirabilales; family 2-02-FULL-66-22; genus 2-02-FULL-66-22. Next base: position 207 of record JBGPQZ010000264.1, on the reverse strand, counting down.
AGGATATCCCCTTCCGGATTCCTCCTGAAATGCCGCGAGCCTCTCTTTGCGTCCTTTGCGGCTTTGCGTGAGAACAAGTCCGGGTCTCGCGCCAAGATCGCCAAGAAGAGCTTGGTTTCGGTCTCTCTTTGCGCCCTTTGCGCGCTTTGCGGTCCAACTGCACCGTTTGGGCTGAAATGATCCACGAAATCTGGATGTCCGAGGACT
>JBGPQZ010000263.1:0-4390 GCA_041489335.1 Methylomirabilia bacterium | reverse complement strand
TGCTGGCGTCGGAGTCCTGCGCCTTCGACCTGATCGAGGCCAAGTTCGTGCGGGACCTGGAACCAGGGGAGTTCGTGCACATCACGGAGGCGGGGGTCAAGTCCTACCATCCGTTGCCGCCGGCGCCGACCGCCCAGTGCATCTTCGAGTACATCTATTTCGCGCGACCGGATAGCTTCCTCTTCGGACAGACCGTGGCCAGCGTGCGGAAGGCCCTGGGGCGGCAGTTGGCCCGGGAGGCGCCGGTGGAGGCCGACCTGGTGATCCCGGTGCCCGACTCGGGGGTGCCCGCCGCGCTGGGTTTCGCCCAGGAGTCTGGCATTCCGTTCGATCACGGGCTGATCCGGAACCACTACGTCGGGCGCACGTTCATCGAACCCAAGCAGAGCATCCGCCACTTCGGGGTGAAGATCAAACTGAACCCGGTCCGGGAGCTCCTGGAGGGAAAAAGGGTGGTGGTGGTGGACGACTCCATCGTGCGGGGCACGACGAGTCGCAAGATCGTCAGCATGGTGCGTTCGGCGGGGGCGCGGGAGGTCCACCTGCGGATCAGTTCGCCCCCCACGGTCTCCCCGTGCTACTATGGAATCGACACGCCCACGCGTCGGGAGCTGATCGCCTCGAGCCACACGGTGGAAGAGATCACCAAGTACATTCGGGCCGACAGTCTCAGATACCTGAGCATGGGGGGACTGCTGAAGGCGGCGGGGAAGGACTCCGGGTTCTGCCACGCGTGCTTCAGCCTGGAGTATCCGGTGCCGTTCCCGGTGGAGCGCGAGGCCCAGCTCCCGCTGCTCTAGGCGTCGGTGTTGGGAGGAAGGGTGCCCATGGCTGCAGATCGGAAGGATCCGTACGAGCGCGCCAAGCGCATGGCGCGGCTCATCATCCGGGACATCGTCCTCTACAACAAGGACAAGATCGCCGAGGCGATCAAGAACGACTCCCTCTTCGACGCCCTGGAGAAGGAACTGGAGGAGGGGCGGAAGTACTACGAGAAGAACGTGGACCCGGCCGTGGCCAGCCAGACCAACTATTTCGACGAGGCGGTGGTGGATATCCTGGTCAAGGGGCAGGGGGACGTCGCATCGGGCATCTGGTAGCCGCTTTGCTCGCTTGGGAAAACGGTGCGCGGCCCGGAGAGTCCTCTGCGGGCCGCGTCGTTTTGAGGTCGGCCGCAGGATCAATGACGGATGACCAATGACCAATTCCAACATTGGTCATTGATAATTGGTCATTCTGTCCTCAGTAGACTGGCGTGCACCAGTGGCGATACTTGGGGTGCTTGCCCTTGACCGCCTCGAGGTACAGCTGCTGGATCCGGGCCGTGATGGGGCCGACCTTGCCCGTGCCGACCGGGCGCCGATCCACCTCGACCACCGGGGCCACCTGGGCGCCGGTCCCGCACAGGAAGACCTCCTCGGCGACGTAGACCTCGGTCCGCCCGATGGCCCGCTCGGTGACCCGGAGCCCCAGCTCCTCCCGGCAGAGGGAGATGAGGGAACTGCGGGTGATGCCCTCGAGGATGTCCTGGGACAGGTCGGGGGTGACGAGGGCGCCGTCGCGCACGAGGAAGACGTTCTCGGCGGACCCCTCCGACAGATAGCCGTCGTGGGTGAGGAAGAGGGCCTCGTCGTATCCCTGCTCGAGGGCCTCGGTCTTGGCCAGCGCCGAATTCACGTATCCGCCGGTCACCTTGCAGCGCGCCGGGATGGAGTTGTCGCTGATGCGCCGCCAGGAGGAGAACCCGACCTTGAGCCCCGCGGTCCCGATGTAGTCGCCGAGCGGGATGGTGTAGATGGCGAATCCGGTGTCGTACCCGATGAGCTTGGGCCCCAGCCCCTCGGAGCTCACGTAGGCGATGGGGCGGATGTAGGTGTCCTCCTTGGGCTGGTTCTGCCGGAGGAGGTCCACCGTGATGGCGCACAGTTCCTTCACGTCGTGGCCGACCTTGAGCTTCAGGACGCCGCAGTTGCCGAGCATGCGCTCGCAGTGCTCGGGGAGCCGGAAGACGAAGAGCTGCTGCTCCGTGGCGTTCCAGTACGCGCGAATCCCCTCGAACACGGCGGTTCCGTACTGCAGGGCGTTGGTCCGGATGCTGACCTTGGCGTCCGCCAAGGGCACGAACTGCGTGTTGAAATAGGCAGTCTGCATCGAGCCTCTCCCTTCTGAGATCCCGAACCCACAGCAGCCCGTGACGCTATCGCAGCGCAGGCACGGCTGTCAACGAGAAAGCAGGCAGCCAGCGCGCCCGGGAAAATGGCTTGCAGCGGGCCGCCGGGCGTGGCATCCTCTCGGCCGCCCCCATCGGGGCGGCGGACGGCGAAGTCCTGCGAAGGTCCTGTCAAGGGAGCATCGGCTTGACACTTGATGCTGCGCTTCGGTAGTCTGTCGCGGTGCGGGATCGACCTCCGACGAAACAGGCGCGGGAGCGCAGAGAGGAGACGAGGCGATGAGGCGGCGCGAATTCCTGAAGACGGCCGGCCTGGCGGCCGCGGGGTTGGCGGTGGGGGAGGGGCCGCGGCGGGCCACGGCTGCCGCCAAGCCCGAGCAGCTCGTCGTGATGACCTGGGGGGGCCTCTGGGGTGACTCCGTCCGGAAGGGGGTGGACACCGCCTTCGAGAAGGCCACCGGGATCAAGGTGGTGCAGGATCGCGGCTCCAGCCCGGTGGAGCGGGTCACCAAGCTGAAGGTGAATCTGTCCAACCAGATCTTCGACCTGGTGCAGCTCCACGACGGCCTCTTCCCTCTCGCCATCAAGCAGGGGGTCCTCGAGCCGCTCAACAAGAAGTCCCCGCACCTCACGAACCTGAAGGAGGTGTATCCGGACTTCGTCCACGACCACTGGATCGTCCAGATCTTCTCGGCGCTGGGGATCATCTACAACACGAAGTTGGTGAAGAAGCCCCCCGTCGGGTTCGCCGACCTGTGGTCGGACGAGTTCAAGGGGCGCATCGTCCTGCCCGAGATCTCGCACTCCATCGGTACCTACATCATCCCCGTGGGCGCCATGGCGCGGGGGAAGAGCTCCAAGGACGAGGAGACGGGCTTCGAGATGCTGAAGCGGATGGTGGCCCTCCGGCCCATCTGGGCGAAGGACACGGACACCATCATGAACAGCCTGAAGAGTGAGGAGGCGGTGATCGGCCTCCTCTACAAGTCCCAGACCTACACCGTGCAGGGGTGGGGCGCCCCGGTGCAGTGGGTCTACCCGAAAGAGGGCGCCATCTCGATCACCTGGGGAACGGGAATCGCGAAGCACACGAAGAACATGGAGTGGGCCGAGCGATATCTGAACCTCACGCTGGATGCCGAGGCGCAGACGCACTTCACGCAGGCCTTCAACTATCCCGGCTCCAACAAGAAGATGGTTGACCTGTTGCCTGCAACTCTGCAGCAGCGCGCTCGGTTCAGCGCGCAGGAGTTGAAGGAGCTGGTGCAACTGGATCATGGCTTCATGAGCGACCGCCGGGCCGAGTGGACGGAGCAGTGGAACCGGGTCGTGGCGGGCGGGTAGAGACGGACCAATCGCCCATCACCAATGGCTAATGACTAATACCGGATCGGCCCATTGGTCATTGGGAGTTGGTCATTGGCGTGGTTCGGGGAGGCAGTGATTCCTCGGAAGGCCATTCGAACTGTTCGATGGCATCTGTCCTGGCGACAGAACGGCGACAACCTTGATGTGGGGCTGGTCGCCAATCGTTTGCTCACACACGGGCACCCCGCCTGGTGGTGCCTGCAGCCCTCGGGCGACCTCGAGGCGGGAGATTATCTCGTCGAGGCGCCTCCCGACCTCGGCGAGCGACTCCTCGGGATCGGGATCTCGGCGGCCCGCCGGAGCGGGCCGTTGCCTGGCGGCGCCCGCCGGCTCGCCCCCCCACGCATTGCTCTCCTCGCCGGCCGCGCATCGGCCTATCCGTACTTCGCCTACTACGCCTTGTGCTTGATCCGGCTGGGGCTGGCCTACGATCCGGTGGATGGAGCCTCCGTCGCCGCCGGCGCCCTCGAGGACGCCAACCTGTTCGTCCTCCCCGGGGGTTTCGCCATCTGGGGCCTGGATCAGGCAGAAGGGGTTGCCGGCGCCGACGCGGCCGTGCGGGCCTTCCTGCGGGGGGGCGGGGCCTGCATCGGTTCGTGCGGCGGGGCGTACTACCTGTCGGCGGGACGGCCGGGCTGGACGGGAACGGCGTGGGCGCGGCCCCGCTACACGCACGAGTACCTGCAGAGCGGGACCGGCATCGTCGCGCTGTCCTTGGCGAAGACCCCCCTGGGCCTCGGCTGTCCGCGGACGATCGAGGTCCCGTACTACCATGGTCCCGTCTACGAAGAAATCGGGCCGGGGCTGACAGTGGCCGCGACGTTCCGGGCCCTTTCGCTGCCCAGCCGTCTG
>JBGPQZ010000262.1:0-4394 GCA_041489335.1 Methylomirabilia bacterium | reverse complement strand
CAGCCGTCCCGCCTGAGAGACTCGAGCTTCCTCAGCCGGCCCTCGAAATCCCCCTGCCCCGCATCCTCCTGGACAGCGTTCGTTCCGCGCTCGATCTCCAGCGACACATAGGTCGGCGTGTGTGTCCCGAACAGACAGTAGGCGGCATACCCGATCATCGCCAAGCACACGCCGGCCCAGACCAGGCCGAAGAGCCACACGAGCAGGCGCTGTTCGGGCTCATTCGCATCCCCCGTCCCAACCTGGACTAGGACGAGACCGAACACGAGAAACACGAGGCCCACGAACATCAGGACGGCCGACGCCGCCCTGCTCGGGCGCATGCGCACCTGCATCTCAGACCGCTTGCTCGATCCTCCCGTCACCTGGCACCTCGCTCTCCCCTTCGGCCACGGATGGCGCGCACGTCAGGCCTGCGCCAAGCCTTCTCCCAGATCGTGGATGATGTCCTCGGCCTTCTCCAGGCCGAAGGACAGCCGGATGCCGTTCGGCGCGATGCGACCCTGCTTCTGTGCCTCCGGCGGTAAGGCGGCGTGCGTCATGATGGCGGGCGCCTCGATCAGCGTCCGGACGTTCCCCAGCGAGACCGCCAGGGTGATGCAGTAGGAATGCTTGGCCACCCAATTGATCAGGTTCCGCGCTCGCGCGGGCTCGTCCCCGTCCTCGCGCGTCTTGAAATACAGCAGCGTCCCGGGGGCGAAGGTGCCGAGCGTGCTCCGCATCTGCTTCAGCGCCAAGGCATGCTGCGGGTGGCTGGGGAGGCCCGGATAGTATACCCTGGTGACCTTCGGATGCTGCTCCAGGAACTCGGCCACCTTGAAGGCGGTGTCGATCTGCCGCTTGGCCCGCAGCGTGAGCGTGGACAGCCCGTACACCAGAATCGCCCAGGCGGACTTGGGGGACAGCACACCGCCGAAATCCTTCCGGTACATGAAGAGGTCTTCCTCGTACTGCCGGCCGCAGATGACCGCACCCCCCATGTCGGTGCCGAACCCGCAGATGTTCTTCGTCAGCGACTCGATCGCCAGATCCGCCCCCCATTCGAGCGGCCGCTGGCAATAGGGCGACGCGAAGGTGTTGTCGATCAGCACGTGGACCTTCTGGTCAGCCGGGCGGGACACGTTGATCTCGTCCCGCAGGGCGCACAGCCCCTTCAGGTCCACCAGCTCCATCGTCGGGTTCGCCGGCGTCTCGGCGTAGAGCACCCGGGTCTCGGGACGGATGGCCGCCCGCACGCCCTGGAGGGTCGTGAAGTCGCAGAACGTGGTGGCGATCGTGAGGCGGGACAGCCAGCGCGTGAGGAGCGAGTAGGTGCAGCCATAGATCGTCCCGTACGCGACGATGTGGTCCCCGGGCCGGAGCAGGATGCCGAGCGCGGCGGAAATCGCGGCCATCCCCGTGGAGAAGGTGCAGCAGATCTCGCCTCCTTCCGCCTTGGCCAAGTCGTCCTCGAGGATGCTGCGGGTCGGCTCGTCCAGGCGGTCGTAGATGTAAACCGGTTCGGTGTCCTCCTCACGACCGCGGCCGAACTGCAGGAAGCCGCGCCCGCCCCGTTCCGCCGAGTCCAGCCGGTAGGTCACCGACGAGGAGAGCGGCGGCACCGTGTGGTGGCTGAAGTCCCAGCGGGCGGTCTGTGCCTTGCCGTGAATCAGGAAGGTGGACATCCCGACCTTCCGGCCCTCGCCGGCGCCGCTCATCGTGGGGTACGCGTCCCGATCCCTCTTCTCGTCGGTCATGGTCTCACCTCACAGCCTGCCGCCCGGCAGCCATACGTTCCTGTTCACAACGCCGCTCCGCCGGCCCGTCACTCGAGGTCCAAGCCGAGCAGGTAGTCGTTGAGCTCGCGCTTCTGCCGCTCCTCGGCCGTCCACTGGGCTTCGATCTCCTTGCGGAGGCGCTCGATTTCGGTCTCCTGCTCGTTGAGCTTGCCGACGTAGCGGGCGTAGAGCTCCGAGGTCTGGGCGAGGCGTGCCATGTTTTCCCGGATGCGCCCCTGCTCCTTGGCGATCTCCTCGGCGCGTTTCTCCAGTTGTCCCCGCCGGTTGGCCGTCTGGTCCAGGCGATCGCGCAGGGCCACCACCCGCTGCAGCGCCTCCTTGACCTTGGCGCTGACCTCTTTGGCCTGCAGATAGTACCCGATGGTATCCGGACCCGAATCCACGAGCCGGACCGTCTGCTGAACCTGTCGCTCCTCGCGGACGATGAAGCGCGCGCTGGCTCCGGCGTCCACCGGGACGGCGAAGCGGTAGACCTCACGCGTCCGCTCGCTCGCGGCAGCCGGCTCGGCCAGGGTCCAGTCGGAGCGGAAGGGGTGCTCGATGAGCACGGCCTTCTTCTTCGTGTCCCGGTTCTTCACGTTGTAGATCCGACTCTGCTGAAGCTTCCGCGTGACCAGGAGAGTTCCCTTGCGCAGGCTGGCGGTGACCAGCGTTTCGGCGCCGGGCGCCCCCTGCGGTTCCACCTCGGTCTTCAGGTCGAGTGCGTAGCTCACCAGTCGCTCCTGGCCGGGCGCGAGGTCCGCCAGCCGGGCGTCCCCGGCGTAGATGCCACCGTCGAACACCGTGAGCGGCCCCTGCGAGAGGTGCAGGCCGGTGACGTTCTGCAGGCGGAAGCCGGAGAACGGATGCTTGGCGTGCGTCCGCTCGTTGTAGATCGACAGCTTCGCGCCCTCCACCTCCTGGCCCACGATGGGCAGCAGGGCGGACTTGTGCCGGCCGAGCGAGACGGGCGCCTGGATGGCGTACTGGAACAGCTCCCCCGCCTCGGCCGCCTGGGCGGGGGCAGCCACCCCTCGCTGGAGTTGAACCTCGGCCGGGGCCCCGCCCGCGGCGGAGGGCATAGGGGCGGGGGCGGCCAGCCGGGGGGCGGCCTTGGCCGCGGGCGCCTCCTGCATCAGCCTGGACCGCGGGGCCTCCCGCACCTGGTCGCGCGCCTCCTCCATCGGCTGCTCGTACACCTGGGGGCGGAGCGCCTGGTAGAGCTCCGAGACGACCACGGGCCGCTTGGCGTAGAGCGGCTCGTAGAGATCCATGATGAAGGAGATCGGCCGGCCGGAAACCAGCGAGAGCTTCACGTTCTCCCAGTCTTCGTCCGTGGTGTTCTCCACCACCGCCCAGCCCTGCAGGTAGGGGCGCCCCGCCTCGGAGAGCACCAGGCGATAGCTGGTCTTCCAGACCGGCGCCTCGGCCACGTAGGCGACGCGGACGCGCCGGCGGCCCGATCCGTCGAACGCGAGCCGCACCACCTTCTGCTGCGTGTCGTGGGCCGAGGCCAGCACCTCCAGGGCCTGATGCAGCTCGGCGCGCAAGCGCTCGTTGAGGATCTGCAGGCGCTGGATCTGCGCGAGCGGGATCGAGCGGAGGCCGTCGGCGGTCACCAGGTTGAGGTACTCGACCTCCACCACCTCCTTCTCGCCCGCCCGTTCCTGCTTCCGCTCGACGCCGAGGATGATGCCCTGGAGGGGGCTGGGCGTCGCAACCTCGACCCGTTCACCCCGGATCCGTTCGAGGAGCTGTCCGAGGCTCGGGTTCGTGGTCAAGTCCACCGCGAAGCTCTTGAGCGTCTTCGTGACCGGATCGCGTGAGTCATAGGTCACGGTCGCCACCCGCCCCCCGTCGAAGTCCTGCACGATCATGCTCTTGAGCAGGTCGTTGACCTGATCCGTCCGGAAGCGCAGTGCCACGCTCTGGCGGCCGTCCACGACCCCATCGCGCTGGAAGTAGCCGACCCCGCTGGCGTACAGGACGACCTCGGACAGCGGGAGCGCTGGCTGCGCCGCCTCCGCGGTCGGCGCGCCCCCCCGGGCCTGCCCGGCCAAGAGACCCAGCATCACACACACCAGCACCATCGTGCGGAACACGTTCATCGGACGTCTCACGGTTCGCCTCCTTGGAGGAAGGGAAACAGGCCCTTCGGCTGGGCCAGATAGGGCATCCCGGACGGCACCGTTCCTGCGCGGCGCCAGGCTCCGCTCCGGGTGCGAGTCGATCCTTCAGGCACGATGAGAAGATTACCAGACAGGACACCGGCAGGCAAGCTGTGGCGGGAACATGTTCGTCGCGCTAACAACGCGATACGGACTCGACGAACGCTGAAGACATGGGCGAGATCCTGCCAGAAGCCAGCCGCTCGAGCCAGTTCAGCCCCTCAAGCCGCATTGGCCGCAGGGTAGAGTTCCTCAAAGGGCTGTCGCCCACGGTCAGTAGACTTCTTGTCGCCCGGCATAGTAGGCCTCACCAGGCTGATTGGATGAAAGCGCGCTGTAGATCCTGGGGAACGCGATCGCCAAGCGAAGGGGCAAGTCAAGAGGAAATGGTCGAGCGCTCGAAAGCCTGCAGGGTATTCCGGAGGAGGATGGCGACGGTGATCGGGCCGACGCCGCCGGGGACGGGGGT
>JBGPQZ010000261.1:0-4491 GCA_041489335.1 Methylomirabilia bacterium | reverse complement strand
CTGGACGGAGCGAGATTCTAGCCCGATCACGGCCAGGCTGCAAGCCGAGCCTAGTCCCCGCCCCCCTGCCCCGCCGCCTCGACCAGCCTCGAAAGCAGCAGCCGCTCCACCGGCTTGCCGCCCACGATGTGCTGGTCCATGATCTCCTCGACGTCGGCGACGCTCACTTTCCCGTACCACGTTCCCTCGGGGTACACCACCACCACCGGGCCGAGATTGCATGCGCCCAGGCAGGTGGACCCGCTCACCGCCACCTTCTCCCAGAGCTGCCGCTTCTCCGTCTCCTCCTGGAACTTCTGGAAGACCTGCCGCGAGCCCTTCGACCCGCAATCCCCCTTGGGGTGCCCGGGTGGCCGCTGGTTGATGCAGATGAAGATGTGGTGTCGGTAGTTGAACATCTCGCGCCTCCTCTCTTTCAACCGCTACCGTCCGGTCCCCGGCGGGTCCCCCTCGCCCTTGTCCCTCTCCGCATCCGAAGGGTACCCGGAGAGGGCGACCGCAGACCGGGTGAGGGGATCGTCTCATCTACTGCATCGCGCGCAGGCGCGTGACCTCCTCCACGATCCGGTCGGCCACGTAGTCCGCCTCCTCCTCGGTGTTGCCCCACCCCAGGCCGAAGCGGAGGCTGGCGTGCGCCAGATCGTCGCCCAGGCCGATGGCGCGCAGCACGTGGCTGGGCGCGGGCGAGGCGGTGCTGCAGGCCGAGCCGGAGGAGACCGCGATCTCCTTGAGGGACATGAGGAGCGACTCGCCCTGGACGAACTCGAAACTCACGTTGAGGTTCCCGGGGAGACGCTGCACCGGATGGCCGTTGAGGTAGAGGTGATCCAGCCGGGAGAAGATCCCGGCGCGCAGCCGTTCGCGCAGCGCCGCGAGGCGTTGCGCCTCGGCCGCCATGCGCCGACCGGCCAGCTCGCAGGCCTTGCCCAGGCCCACGATGCCCGGGACGTTCAGCGTGCCGCTGCGCCGGCCCTTCTCGTGGCCGCCCCCGTCCATCTGCGGGATCAGGCGCACGCGGGGCTTGCCCATGCGCACGTAGAGGGCCCCGACCCCCTTGGGGCCGTACATCTTGTGCGCCGTGAGCGAGAGGAGGTCCACCCCCAGCGCGTCCACCTCGACCGGAATCTTTCCCACGCCTTGCACCGCGTCGCTGTGCAAGAGGACGCCCCGCGCCTTGCAGAGCCTGCCGATCTCGGCCAGGGGCTGGATCGTCCCGATCTCGTTGTTGGCCAGCATGATCGAGACCAGGATCGTCTTGGGCGTGATCGCCCTGGCCACCGCCTCGGGGTCCACCATCCCGTATCGGTCCACCGACACATAGCGCACGAGGAAGCCCGCCTTCTCCAACCGCTTGCAGGTGTCCAGGACGGCGTGATGCTCGATGGCCGAGGTGACGATGTGCGCGCCCTTCTCCCGGTAGGCCTCGGCCACGCCCTTCAGCGCCAGGTTGTCCGACTCCGTGGCACCGGAGGTGAAGACGATCTCCACCGGCTTCGCCCCGATGAGGGTGGCCACGGCCGCCCGCGCCGTCTCCACGGCCCCCTCGGCGGCCCAGCCGAAGGCGTGGCTGCGCGAAGCGGCGTTGCCGAACTGCTCCAGGAAATACGGCCGCATCGCCTCGAAGACCTCGGGGTCCACGGGCGTCGTCGCCTGATGATCCATGTAGATCGGTAGCGTGACAGCCATGGCAATTAGCCTTCAGTATGAGGAGGTTCTCCTCCCCTAGGCCGCAATGACTTGCACTCTGAGCCCAAGGTGAAGCTTCTCCGCATAACTGATCAGCCGATCCAGGGTGAAACTCTCGATCTTACCCCTGAGGATGTCGCTGATCCGCGCCTCATCAACCCCGATTTTTCGGGCGATGTCTTTCTGCAACAAGCCGTGCTCCCGCTGATACCTGGCGATGAGCTGGCAGAGTTGGTACTTTGCTCGATCCGCTTCGGTCGCATTTTCGGGGAGGGCGAGGTTCCCGCCTTGATATTTCGGGTCGGATAGTTTCTCCCGAATGCGTTTGAGCGTCACTTCATCAGGAAACGCCTTCTTTCTCTGCAGGGACTTCATACACTCTACCTCATGGATCGGGCGGCCATTGACCACGAGACCCACCGCGTAGCTTCGGCGTTTTCTCATGCTGATAAAGAATAGCAGAGGTTGCCAGATTTAGCAACCTCGGTCAGCGGACATGGCAGGCAGGCACGAGGTCGTTGTTCCTTCCGTTGGGCGGCAGCGGCGGACTCATTCCGACCCCTTCACCGACCGTGCCCCTATCTCCATGAAAGGGGATGCCCTTGGAGACGCTGGTGACTGCGAGGAGGACAACCAATATCTGTCAACGGGAATCGGCAGGGTCCGATCTGAACAGGAGGGGACAGGATCAGGATGGGGTCAGGCCTTGGTCATTTCCCCGTCTTCTTCGCACGGCCCTTTCCTGTCGGACGGGGTTCGAGGAGGGAGGCTCGAGTGATCGCGGCCTGCCCGTACCGGTCCCGGATCTTGTCCAGGGTCCGGGCGAGGTCCTGCTTGGCGTTCCGCGCGGACGAAAAGAGCGACAGTTGCCCGACGGCCGGACCGGATGCGGGCGCCAGGCGCGTGGCCGTCACGCCGACCAGGCGAACCCGACTTCCCTTCCACTCGACTCTCTGCAGCAGTCTCCAGGCCTCCCGGAACAGGTCGTCGCCCACATCCGTCGGAATATCGAGGATGGCCGCCCGCGTGACCGTGTGGAATCGATGGTCGCGGAACTTCAGCGTGGCGCCCCCCGCCAGCACGCCTTCCTGCCGTAGGCGGCCTCCCACCTTGTCGGAGAGTTCCAGCAGCGTCCTGCGGATGACGGCGGAATCCTCCGTATCCTCCGAGAACGTGTGCTCTGCGCCGATCGACTTGGCATCCTGCCCCGGCTCCACCGGCCGATCGTCGCGACCGTTGGCCAGGTCCCACAGCTCGCGGCCCGCCTGCCCCAGCGCCTCTTCCAGCACCTCCGCCCGCGTCCCGGCGAGCTGGCCGATGGTCTGAAACCCCAGCCGCCTGAGTCGCGCCTCGGTCTTGGGGCCCACGCCCCAGAGACGCGAGATGGGCAGCGGATCGAGGAAGGCTCGCTCCTGTCCGGGAGCCACCACCACGAACCCGTCCGGCTTCCCCAGGTCCGAGCCGACCTTGGCCAGGAACTTGTTGGGCGCCAGTGCGATCGAGGCGACCAACCCCAGCTCGGACCGGATGCGGGCCTTCAGGGTCCGGCCGATGGTCTCGGCGGGGCCGAAGAGGCGCTGACTGGCCGTCAGGTCCAGGAACGCCTCGTCGATGGAGAGGGGCTCCACCAGATCCGTGTACTCGCGCAGGAGGGCGAAGATCCGATCCGACATCTCGGCGTAGCGATCGTGGCGCGGCCGGACGAAGACGGCGGTGGGGCAGAGCCGATACGCCTGGGAGATCGGCATGGCCGAGCGGATGCCGAAGGGCCGGGCTTCATACGAACATGCGGCCACCACGCCTCGCCCCGCGCCCCCCTTGGGGTCCGCGCCCACCACGACCGGCTTGCCGCGGAACTCGGGATGGTCGAGCTGCTCCACCGACGCGAAGAACGCGTCCATGTCCAGGTGGATGATGGAGCGGACGGCAGTCACCGAACAGTCCTATTCGCCTTGATGGTGAAAACTCGCAGCCCTCACGGCTCCCCCAGGAACACGAACGCGCCCCAGAAGAAGGGATGGGCCTGGCCGTAGCGGGCCTTCACCACCTGCATCTGCGAAAGAGCAGCCTGCCGGAGCGCCTGGCTGCGATTCATCTTCCCCGACAGGAGATTCTTGTAGAACCCGATCATCAGCTCCTTCGTTTCCCGGTCCGGCACACTCCAGAGACTCATCACCAAGCTCTGCGTCCCCGCCTGGGTGAAGGCACGCCGGAGGCCGAAGACCCCTTCGCCACTCTTCACCTCGCCCACGCCCGTGTCGCAGGCCGAGAGGACGACCAGCTCCGTCCCTCGCAGGCGGAGGCCGAGAATCTTCTCGGCGGTCACGATGCCTTGGCTGTTCGTTTCGTCCCCCGACCGGAGGGCTGTGTTCGCCCCCGCCAGGGCGAGGCCGGATCGCAGCAGGGGATTCTCGATGGGGGGACCCTTCCGGCGCGCAGGCATCCCCATCTCCCCAAGGGGGGCCGGACCGGCTGTGAGTTCTCCCAGCTCCTGGTCGGTCAGGAAGAAGCCATGGGTGGCCAGGTGGAGGATCCGGGGCGGCTCTTTCCACGTCAGCCGCTCCTCGACGGCCTCCTGGCTGGTATGGACGGCCGCCTTGTCCATGCCGAGGAGTCCGCCGATTATCAGGACTTCCTGGCGGGTGCCGGGCAGCCGGGAGAACCCGAGACTGCGCATGTCGCGGGAGCGTGTGGAAGCAGCGGTCCGTCGGGGCTCCGAATCCGGGGCGGATGGAGGGCTCCCCTTCCCCGTCGGGGTCAGGTCGAAATCCGGGTCTCCCAGGAGGAGGGGCTTGCCGCTCTTCT
>JBGPQZ010000260.1:0-4536 GCA_041489335.1 Methylomirabilia bacterium | reverse complement strand
GAGGGGCGGCGGCCCGCCCCTCTCGGTAGGGGCCGCGGGGAGGGCCGAGACCTTGCGGCGTCCCCTGCAAGGGCGAGGGCCTTCCCCGCGAACGAAGCGGCGCGAGCGACCGTGTAGCCAACATTTCGCGCCGCTGAGTATGTGAGGCTGCGGGCGGTGCGCATGTGGGTGTACCTGGCCATCCTGGTGGCCCTGGCGATTCTCTCAGTCGTCGGGTATTGGACGATGATTGATGTGAAGCCCCGGGTGAACCGCCCCACCCTGGATGCGGCCGCCCGCGCGGAGATCGAGGCACTCCGCGGCCGCCTCATGACGCACGTCCGGGTCCTGGGAACGACCATCGGCGAGCGGCACCTCCAGCGCCCGCAGGCCCTGCGCGCGGCCGTCGAGTACATCCGGCAGGCCTGGACCGGCCAGGGCCTCGCGGTGACGGAGGAGGCGTTCGAGGTGAACGGTCGGCGCTGCCTGAACCTCGTCGCCGAGCGCAAGGGAGCGGAACGGCCCGGAGAGATCGTGCTGGTCGGGGCCCACTACGATACGGTGCCGGGGACGCCCGGCGCCAACGACAACGGGACGGGCGTCGCCATCCTCCTGGAGCTGCCGCGGGTCCTTGGGCAGGGAACCCCGTCGCGGACCCTCCGGCTCGTCGCCTTCGTGAACGAGGAGCCGCCGCACTTCTTTTCCGACGAGATGGGCAGTCGGGTGCACGCGAAGAGCGCTCGCCGGCGCGGCGAGCAGATCGTCGCCATGCTCTCGCTCGAAACGCTGGGGTACTACAGCGACGCACCGGGAAGCCAATCCTACCCCTTTCCCTTCGGCCTGCTGTATCCCAGCGCGGGGAACTTCCTCGCCGTCGTGGGGAATCTCCACTCGCGGGGACTCGTGGTGGACTTCCTGCGGGACTTCATGACGGTGAGCGACTTCCCGGTCGAGGGCACCGCCACGTTTCAGTACATCCCCGGAATCAACTGGTCCGATCACTGGTCCTTCTGGAAGGAGGGCTACCCGGCCCTCATGCTCACGGACACCGCCCCGTTTCGCTACCCCGAATACCACAGCCGCCACGACCTCCCCGAGGAGATCACGGAGCCGGAGTTCGCCCGCGCCGCCCACGGCATCATCCACACCGTCCGCCGCCTGGCCAATCCGTAGCCGGGACACACGCTGCCGGGCTGGATGGCAGGAGAATGGAACACGGGTCGCTGCTCCTCGCATGATGGACGGTGCCGTATCCCAGGGCGGGTCGGCGCGCCGATCTCCGCTGGCCTCACGGCGCTTGACAACATAGAATAATGGCACGTGGCTCATGGTTCGAGAATTCTCTATGCGACTGTTCCTGTTCGACATCGACGGCACCTTGATCAACGCCCACGGCGTGGGGCGCCACTCCTTGGTGTACGCAATGGAGCGGGTGTTCGGTACGGCCGGAGCGCACGAGGCGTACGACTGGCGGGGCAAGACCGACAAGCAGATCGTCTGCGAGATCCTTCGGCAGGCGGGAGTGCCCGAGCCGGTTCTCCACGCCCGGCTGGACGAGTGTTTCGAAACCTACCGCAGGAAGCTGGAAGAGCACCTCGGCAATGGGCATCCCGTGACCGTGTTGCCGGGGGTCCCCGGGGTGCTGGAGCGACTCAGCCGGCGCACGGATTCGTTGCTCGGCCTGCTCACCGGGAATGTCGAGGGGGGCGCCTGGGCCAAGCTGAAGCCCACGGGCCTCGCGCCGTTCTTCCGGCTGGCCGCCTTCGGATCCGACGACGGCGACCGGCGGCGGTTGCCGGCCATCGCCCGGCAGCGTGCCCAGGACCTCGTGAAGCACGAGATCCCATTCGGCGACATCTACATCATCGGCGACACGCCGTTGGACGTGGACTGCGCCCGCGCCTGCGGGGCCAAGGCGGTCGCCGTCGCCACCGGCCAGCACTCGATGGAGGAGCTGGCCGCGGTCGCGCCGGATCTCCTGTTCCACGATTTCGCCGACGTCGAGGCCAGCCTGCGCAGTCTGATGAAGTCCTGAGCCGGGCGGAACACCACTGGCACCGAGGAGGAACTCCCATGAAAGCGATTCGCGTGCACAAGCCGGGCGAACCTGATGTCCTCCAGTACGAGGATGCCCCCGATCCGCAGGTCGGACCGGGTCAGGTCCTCGTCCGGGTCCGGGCCGCCGGGGTCAACCCGGTGGATACGTACATCCGGGCCGGACGATATGCCCACATGCCGGTTATGCCGTACATCCCCGGCGGGGATGCGGCCGGGGTCATCGAGGCCGTGGGCAAGGACGTCAAGAACGTCAAGGTCGGCGATCGCGTCCACACCGCGGGCGGGAGCGCCCGCTTGCTCAACGGCTGCTATGCCGAGCTGCTCGCCTGCGACGCGGACCTGGTGTGCCTGCTTCCTGCGTCCCTCAGCTTCGCCCAGGGGGCTGCGGTCGGCGTAGCCTACGCCACCGCGACCCGGGCCCTGCACCACAAGGCGCGCGCGATCCCGGGGGAAACCGTCCTGGTCCACGGGGCGAGCGGCGGGGTCGGATTGGCCGCCGTGCAGCTCGCCCGGGCGCACGGCCTCAAGGTCATCGGGACGGCGGGATCGGACAGGGGCCGGCAGCTCGTCGAGTCGCAGGGCGCGCACCACGTCCTCGACCACACCCAGGCGAACTACCTGGACGACCTGATGCGCCTGACGGACGGCCGGGGGGCCGACGTGATCCTGGAGATGCTGGCCAACGTGAACCTGGCCAAGGACCTGACCGTGGTCGCCAGGCTCGGCAGGATCGTGGTGATCGGCAACCGCGGCACGATCGAGATCAACCCGCGCGACGCCATGGGCCGGGACGCCACCGTGCTCGGCATGGCCCTCTGGAACGCCTCCGACCGGGAGCTGGCGTCCATCCACGCCGCCATCGGGGCCGGCCTGGCGAGCGGCGTCCTGAAGCCGGTGGTGGGGACGGAGCTCCCCCTGCGCGAGGCGGCCAAGGCCCACGTCCAGGTCCTCGCCCCCGGCGCCTACGGCAAGATCGTGCTCGTCCCGTAGCCGTCCAGCCGCACACACACGAACCGGGCAGGGTGCCGCATCCTGCCCGGTTCGCGTTTCAGGTGCTCGCGCGATCCGCCCGCTCCCGCGAGCCCCAGCTGCCGGGCGTGGTGAGGAGCCTCAGTGACCCGTCGCCGTCCCGCGGTGAGAAACAGTCTCTGGTCTCGGCTGCGCCGGCTCCTCGGGTGGGCGCTGTTGGCCGTGGTCGCACTCACGGTCCTCCCCGTCCTCGGCGGGCGCTGGATTCCCCCGCCGACCAGTGCGTTCATGCTGGAAAAGCGCCTCGCCAGGGTCGTCCGCGGAGAGCCTTCAAAGGGCGTGCGCACCCGCTGGACCGACTGGAATGCCATCGCACCCCAGATGCGTCTGGCCGTGGTCGCGGCAGAGGATCAGAAGTTTCCACGGCACTGGGGCTTCGACTTCGAGTCCATCGCGGACGCCGTCCAGCGGGGCCAGGCGCGAGGTCGTCTCCGGGGCGCGAGCACCATCACCCAGCAGGTCGCCCGGAACCTGTTCCTCTGGCCGGGACGCAGTTATGCCCGGAAGGGTCTGGAAGCGTACTTCACGCTGCTCCTGGAGCTGTTCTGGTCGAAGCGGCGGATTCTCGAGGTCTACCTGAACATCGCCGAGTTCGGGGAAGAGACATACGGGGTGGGGGCGGCGGCCCAGGCGTTCTTCGGCAAGCGTCCGGCGGAGCTGCAACTCCAAGAAGCCGCGCTCCTGGCCGCGGTGTTGCCGAATCCCGCTCGGCTCTCCGTTCGGAGCCCCTCGACGTACGTGCGCGAGCGGGCGGGCTGGATCGAGGAGCAGATGGCCCAGCTCGGCGGCCTCGCCTATCTCAGGAATCTCTGACCGATGGTTCACAGGAAATCCATTCGTCGGTGTATCATCGGGTGACGCCCAAGAGAGCGCGTGGCGGCAAGGCGCCGTTCGAATCCTCCGCGACCACAGGTGGCCTGCCCCACACGCCGGCCGAGAGTTGTCGATGCCTCACGCTCGCATGCGACGCGGACCGATCGGTCGGTCGAGCGGTTGGCCAATCAGCAGGATCCTATGACTGATCTGACGCAAGGCATCCTGGCGGGACTCGGATGCGGGCTGAACTGGGCCCTGACCAGCCTCCTGGTCCGCACGCTCCTGGGGCGCATGACACCCGTGGGGATCAGCGCGGTGCGCTCCACGGTGGGGGGCGGGATCCTCATCGCCGCGGCGCTTGCGGCGGGCGAGGGCCCGGACATGCTCCGGGCGCCCCTCTGGGTCGTGCTCTCGTTCTGGACCGCCATCCTCCTCGCCATGGGGCTGGGGGACACCCTGTTCTTTCGCGGCATGGACCAGTTGGGCGTGACGCGAGCCCTCACGCTCAGCCTGCTCAACCCCCTGCTCACGACGGTCACGGGGATTCTGGTGTATGGCGAGCCGATGACCCTCCCACGGCTCGTGGGGATCGGGTTGGTGATCGGCGGGCTGTGCCTGATCGTCTCGGGGCGGGAGCAGGAGGGCACCCGGGCG
>JBGPQZ010000259.1:0-4574 GCA_041489335.1 Methylomirabilia bacterium | reverse complement strand
CCGAATCCAGGAAGGCCGGTGAACCGCCAATCCGCCTGTCCGAAGGACTGCGGACTCCTGCGGAGAGACGGGCAAGGCCGCCAAGGAGAAGATGAAGGAGTAGGACCGATGGACCCAAAGGCGTTGTGGAAACTCAGCTACGGCATGTACGTCGTGTGTTCCAGGCTGGGGGACAAGCGGAACGGCCAGATCGCGAACACGGCAGTCCAGGTGGCCTCGGACCCGCTGACCGTGTCCGTCAGCATCAACAAGAAGAACCTGACCCATGAGTACATCGCCCAGAGCGGCGTGTTCTCGGTATCTATCCTCTCCCAGAACGCGCCGATGACGCTGATCGGACAGTTCGGGTTCAAGTCCGGGCGCGACATCGACAAATTCACGGGCGTGAACTTCCGGGTCGGCGCCACCGGCGTTCCCATTGTCACGGATTGCGCCGTCGGCAGCATCGAGGCAGAGGTCATCGGGAGCATCGACGCCGGGACCCACACGCTGTTCGTCGGGAAGGTGCAGGACTGCGAGTGCCTCTTGAACGAGCTCCCCATGACCTATGACTACTACCATGCCGTCAAAGGCGGCAAGACCCCGAAGAACGCCGCGACGTTTCTTCCGGAAGACATGCGACCGGCAGGGGAACCACCGAAGGACGCCACCGCCGTGAAGAAGTACGCCTGCGGGGTCTGCGGGTACACCTACGACCCGGCCAAGGGCGACCCGGCTGCAGGCGTGAGACCGGGAACGGCGTTTGACTCCCTCCCGGCGGACTGGTCCTGCCCGGCCTGCGGCGCGGACAAGTCGCAGTTCGAGCCCGTCAAGGGCTAGGCCAACCCCTGCGGACTCCGCCCGCAACCTGGCTGTGGGCCGGGCCCGTCTCCTCCCCGCCCGGCGCCGGGGCCTGGGATCCGCGCGGGGCCCCGACCTTTACCGCTACCGCTGGGGCGGGAAGATGCCGCGGCGGTCTCGCATGCGAGCCTGCTCCATCACGGGTGGAAGGTCGGTGCCCATTCGGGCGCCAGTAGCGCGTCGCGCGGAGGATGGCGTGCGGCTGGGGCGGCTGCCAAGGGGAAATGCAGGCTGGGGATTCCGATGGACACGCGGAAATCGGCTCTGATACCATCGGCCCCGCTTCGGAGCACCCGCGGCACGGCCGCGCGCGGCGATCTCGAGAACCGGCGCTCTCCTCGACCGATGGGCCGATCGCGATGAATCCTGGATGATGGCCGGGATCTACTACGGCAGCCAGTACGGGGGCTCCACCACCTCGATCCTGGTCCGGATCCCCGGCGAGTCCTCCTCCATGGTCACCTGCTTCGACGGCTACGAGATGACCAAGCAGGGGCGCGCCGGCCCGGCCCTGGCCATCGCGGCCATCGGCTCCTTCATCGCGGGCACGCTGGCGGTCGTGGGCCTGATGCTGGTCGCACCGCCCCTCGGGCGCTTCGCCCTGGCCTTCGGCCCCCCGGAGTATTTCGCCTGATGGTCCTGGGGCTCACCCTGGTGGCCTACCTGGGGGGAGAGTCGCTGCAGAAGGCCCTGCTGATGGCCCTGTTGGGGCTCCTCCTCTCCACCATCGGGCAGGACCCGGTCGCCGGGATCGAGCGGTACACCTTCGACACGATGGTTTTGCGCGATGGGATCGGCCTGGTCCCCGTCTTCATGGGCATGTTCGGCATCGCCGAGATCCTGTCCACGATGGAGCAGCCGCCCGAGCAGCAGCACCTCACCACCCCGAAAGGCCTGTTCCCCACGCGCCAGGACTGGCGGGATTCGCGCATGCCCATCGCGCGCGGCACGGTCGTCGGGTTCCTCCTGGGCATCCTGCCGGGGGGCGGGGCCACCATCGCCTCCATCGCCTCCTACGTGGTAGAGAAGCGCTTCGCCCGGAACCGCGAGCGGTTGGGGCAGGGGGCCATCGAGGGCGTGGCGGGCCCCGAGGCCTCGAACAACGCCGCGGCCACCGGGTCGTTCATTCCCCTCCTCACCCTGGGCATCCCGCCAACGTGGTCATGGCCATGATGCTGGCGGCCCTCACCTTGCACGGCATCCGGCCCGGCCCGCTCCTGATGCAGGAGCGACCCGACCTGTTCTGGGGGGTCATCACCAGCATGTACCTCGGCAACGTGATGCTTCTCATCCTGAACCTGCCGATGGTCGGACTGTTCGTGCAGATCCTGCGCATCCCGTACCCCATCCTGGCGCCGCTGATTCTCCTCTTCTGCCTGGTGGGCGCCTACAGCACCTCGGGCCAGGTGGCGGACGTCTTCATCATGTGGGCCTGGCGCCGGACGCGAACGGGCCGCGGCTGAGCCCGGGCCGCGCCACCGACTCGCGACGCTGACGGCGTCCTTCATTTCCCACGCGATGGCTCCTCGGGTGACGACAGTCGGCCACCTTTCAGGGAGGATGACCGCTGCGTTTCAGGCACCTTGGGTGTCGAAAAAGCAGAACGCCCCCGGGTGGCCCAGTCACCGGGGGCATTCTGTGCTCGACGCGACGCCGACGTCTGACTACTTGTAGAACAGGTTCGGCAGGAACATGACCATGCTGGGCCAGTAGGTGACCAGCGCCAGGCTGACCAGCAGGGGGATGAGGAAGGGCGCGCAGGCCCTGGTCGTCCGCTCGAAGGAGATGTTCGCCACCCGGGCCAGGATGTAGAGGACCATCCCCACCGGTGGCGTGAGCAGGCCGATCATCAGGTTCAGCACCATGATCAGCCCGAAGTGAACCGGGTCCACCCCGATCTTGTCCATCAGGGGCAGCAGCACCGGCACCAAGATGGTGATGGCGGCGATCGTCTCCATGAAGCAGCCGACGATGAGCAGGAAGATGTTCACCAGCAGGAGGATGATCCACGGCTGCGTGGTGATGGAGAGCACGAGGCCGGCAACGTTGTCCGTGACCTTCGTGATGGTGATGAGGTAGCCGAAGATGGAGGCGCCCGCCACGATCAGGAGGATGATGGCCGTGGTCTCGGCCGTTTCCATGCTCACCTTGATGAGCTTCTTCAGGGACAGCGTCCGGTAGATCGCCATCCCCAGCAAGATGGCGTAGGCCGTGGCCGCGATGGCGGCCTCGGTCGGGGTGAACACGCCGGTGGTCATCCCGCCCACCAGGATGACCGGCGTGAGCAGCGGCAGGAAGGCCCGCTTGAACGTCTGCCAGAGGGCGACGATGGAGAACTTCGCGTCTCGGTCCCAGCCGCGCGTGTGGGCGTACCAGGTCACCATGATCATCATGGTGGCGGCCATCACCAGCCCCGGAATCACGCCGGCCGCGAACAGCTTCCCGATGGAGGCGTTGGCCATGACCCCGTAGATCACAAAGGGGAGCGACGGCGGGATGATGGGGCCGATGGTCGAGGACGCGCCCGTGATCCCCACGGAGAAGTCCACGCTGTAACCGTGGTCGCGCATGGCCCGGATCTCGATGTTGCCGAGGCCTCCCGCATCCGCCACCGCCGTCCCCGACATCCCTGCGAAGATGACCGAGCCCACCACGTTCACGTGGCCCAGGCCGCCCTTGAGCCACCCCACCAGTGCCAGGGCGAAGTCGTAGATGCGATTCGTGATGCCCGCGGAGTTCATCAGGCTCCCGGCCATGATGAAGAAGGGGATGGCCAGCAGGGGAAACGAGTCGATGCCGCCGATCATCCGGTGCAGGACCACCAGGTGGGGCTGCACCCCCTCCAGCATGACGTAGAGGAGCGAGGAGCCCGCCAGGGCGATGGCCACCGGCACCCCGATGACCAGGAGGAGCAGGAAGCCGCCGAGGAGCGCCAGCGTGATCATTGGTGCCGCCCCTCCTCCCGCACCTTGAGCAGCGGGCTGGACCCCGTCCGCCAGTTCTTCAACGCCACCTGGATCGACCGGAAGGTCATGAGAGCCAGGCCCAGCGTGCAGATCCCGTACACGATGCTCATGGGCCAGTCGATGACCACCATGGGCTGGGTGCGCATGATCAGGGTTACCTTCCAGCACAGCCAGGTCGCATAGGTATAGAAAACCACACGGATCACATCCACCACGGGCGAGAGCGTTCGGGCCATCCAGCCCGGCATGTACATGTACATGAACTCGACGTGGATGTGGCTGTAGCGCCGGACCGCCAGGCCACCGCCGAGGAATCCCACGCACATCAGGAGGTAGCGGGCGATCTCCTCCGTCCAGGCCAGCGAGTCGTTGAGGACGTAGCGGGTGAAGAACTGGAGAAAGACGATGATGGCCATCGCCCAGAAAAAGGCCAGGGTCACCCAGTCCTCGATCCGGTAGTCCGAAAGGTCCGGCTCGGCCTCGTCATCCACGGCGCCGATGGTGACCTCGCCGAGATTCGGGCCGGTATAGGCGTCATCCTTCATGGGGCGTGTCCCCGGGCGGCCCGGGCCGCCCGCCTGATCCGTCCGGTTGCGGAAACGTGCGCGGCTCGCGCGTCGACCTTCGGGGGTGGCGCGCGAGCCGCGTGAACTCGTGCGGGAGCGGCCCTACTTCACCGCCACCACGCGGTCGTACAGCTCCTTGGTCCAGACGGCGCCGGCGGAGGCGTCGTTGTGGATCTTCGCCGCCGCCTCGCGGAAGGCCTTG
>JBGPQZ010000258.1:0-4574 GCA_041489335.1 Methylomirabilia bacterium | reverse complement strand
GCTCCGCCACGTCCACCGTCTCCCGGTTCCGGTGGATGGCCAGGATGATGGCCAGTCCCACGGCGACCTCCGCCGTGGCCACCGCCATCACGAAGAAGACGAAGATCTGCCCGTCCATAGAATTGAGGAACCGCGAGAACGCCACGAAGGACAGGTTCACCGCGTTCAGCATCAGCTCGATGCACATGAAGATGATCAGCGCGTTCCGGCGGGTGGCGACGCCGATCACTCCCAGCACAAACAGGAAGGCGCTCAGGATCAGGTACGCGGACAGCGGCACGTGCATCGAAGGCTCCGCGTCAATCGAACATGAAAAACGGACATTGCCTCAGTCGAAATGCTTCTTCGCCAGGACCATCGCCCCCACGATCGCGACCAGGAGGATCACCGACGTGATCTCGAACGGGAAGAGGAACGTGGTGAAGAGCAGCCGCCCGACCGTCTCGGTGGTTCCGAAGCCGGGAGCCAGCGCCGGTCCGGCACTGGGACCCGCCGAACGGAAGCCCACGACCAGGACCAGCTCTCCCAGGAGCACCAGCGAAAGGAGTGCGGCCGCCAGGATCCGCTTGAGGTCGCGGGAGGCCCACCGCACCTCCTCGCGCGACAGGTTCAGCAGCATGATGACGAAGAGGAACAGGACCATGATGGCCCCGGCGTACACCAGGACCTGGACCGCCCAGACGAAGTGGGCGTGCAGCAGGACATAGAGGCCCGCCAGGGATCCCATGTTGATGATGAGGAACATGGCGCTGTAGAGGGCGTGCCGCTGGACGACCACCAGCAAGCCGGAGACGGCGGCCACGGCCGCCAGGCCCACGAACAGGACGAGCTCCATCACCGCACCCAGAGCACCGCGAGGATCGCGGTGAACACCATGTTGGCCAGCGCCAGCGGGAGCAGGCGCTTCCAGCCGAACGTCATGAGCTGGTCGTAGCGGAACCGGGGCAGCGACGCCCGGAACCAGATGAAGACGAACAGGAGGACGAACACCTTGCCCACGAACCAGACGGGGGAGGACCCGAAGGGGCCCAGCGGGCCGCCCAGGAACAGGCTGGTCGCCACGGCCGAGGCCGTCGCCATGTTGGCGTACTCGGCCATGAAGAACATGGCGAACTTCATGGAGCTGTACTCGCTGTGGAAGCCGGCCACCAGCTCCGTCTCCGCCTCGGGGAGGTCGAAGGGGGCCCGGTTCGTCTCGGCCAGCGCGCAGGTGAAGAAGATCAGGAAGCCGATCGGTTGGCTGAAGACGAACCAGTTCGGCACCGGCAGGATCCCCATCCACCAGGAGAAGCCCGCCTGGGCCTTGACGATCTCCGTGAGGCGCAGCGAGCCCACCAGGATCAGGACCCCCACCACCGACAGGCTCATCGAGAGCTCGTAGCTGATCATCTGCGCCGAGGCGCGCAGGCCGCCCAGCAGGGAGTACTTGTTGTTGGAGGCCCACCCGGCGAGGACGATCCCGTACACCCCGAGCGAGGTGACGCTGAAGACATAGAGCACGCCCACGTCGATGTCGGAGAGGTAGAGGGGGATCGGCTTGGAGAGGAACCCGAAGGCGGGGATCGTGCCCCCGAAGGGGATCACCGCGAAGACGATCATGGCCGGCACCACGCTCAGGGCCGGCGCCAGCAGGAACAGGGCGCGGTCCACGTGGCCCGGCATCAGGTCTTCCTTGAAGAAGAGCTTGATGCCGTCGGCGATGGGCTGGAGCAGCCCGTACGGGCCGACCCGCGAGGGGCCCACGCGCACCTGGATGTCGGCGATCACCTTCCGCTCGATCCAGGTCATGTAGGCGGCGACCAGGAGCAGCGTGGCGAACACCACCCCGACCTTGACCACCATGATGATGAGCGTTTCAAGCATCTCAGGCATAGACGCCCAATGACCAAGGACCAAATCCCAATGACCAAGGATGACGCCCCAATTGGTCATTGGACATTGGTCATTCGCTCCTTTGTCCCCAAGCTCCCCGGCTCCCTTGCCGCCGCCCGCTCGGCCTTGCCGGCGATCTCCGCGGGCAGCGCGCCTTGCGGCCCGATCGCACGCCATTCCTTCCAGCCGATCCCCTGGTAGGGCCCGGGCTGTTCCCCGATGGCGGCCCACACCCGCTCGGGCTCGAGGTCGCCCAGATCCCACCCGAGCCGCTCCGCCAGCCCGTGCAGGATCTCGGGCAGGCTGCGGCAGGCGCCGATCGGCGGCAGGGCCCGCCGGACCTTCTGGATCCGGCCCTGGAAGTTCGTGAAGCTTCCGTCCTTCTCGGCAGAGGCCAGCGCCGGCAGGACCGCATGCGCCAGCGCCGTCGTCTCGGTGGGGACGGGGCTGGAGGCCACCAGCAATTCCAGACGCCCGAGCGCCTCCCGCACCGGCAGGTCGCCGCGTTCCCCCACCAGGTCTTCCTCGAAGACGAACAGGGCCTTGAGGCGCCCCGCGGCGGCCGCGGCGATCATGGCCGTGGTGTCGAGCCCGTCACGATCCGGCAGAATCCCGAGGTCGCGCGCGCCCCGGCTGTTCGCCGTCTTGTCGGTCCGGCGCAGGATCCCGTCCTCGGAGGCGTCCGCCTCGGCCCACTGCACGGGGCGGACCCGATGATCCAGGTGCGGCGTCCGCAGGATGTCGAGGAAGAACCGGCGGACCAGGGAGAACTCCTCGTTCGTGTGCCGCGCCGAGACGATGCAGCCCACCGCCCCCTCGCCGTGGGCAGCGACGAGGCGTCGGATCTCCCGGGCCAGCCGGGAGAGCAGGTCGTCCAGCGGGAGCTCGACCTGCCGCTCTCCCTCGCGCGCCAGGAAGATGCGCAGCCGCGCCGGATCGTTGAGAGCGCCGATGGCGAACCGCCCCTCGTCGCACATCCACCAGCGGTTGACCTCGGGGTTCTCGCGCGGTCGGATGCGCAGGAGCTCATCGCCGCCCTGCCGGTCGCGGATATCCAGGATCACGTTGCAGCCGGCGCTGCAGAGCGGGCAGACGCTCTCGGTGTGGCGCACCAGGTCCCAGGGCCGGGACTGAAACCGATACTGCCGGGAGGTCAGCGCCCCCACCGGGCAAAGGTCGATCACATTGCCCGAGTAGGCGTTGTCCAGGATCTTCCCCGGGAAGAGGCTGATCTCGGACCGATCCCCTCGCGAAAAGACCCCCAGCTCCCCGGTCTGGGGAACCTCGTGGCAGAAGCGGATGCAGCGGGTGCACAGGATGCACCGCTCCGCATCGAAGATGACGTGCGGCCCCAAGACCTGGTGCTTGGCCCGCTGGACCTTCGGCTCGACGGACCGGCTCTCGCCCGGCCCGTACTTCAGCGTGTAGTCCTGGAGCGGGCACTCGCCGCCGCGGTCGCAGACGGGGCAGTCCAGCGGGTGGTTCAGGAGGTAGAACTCCAGCACGGCCCGCCGGGCCTTCTCCACCTTCGGCGACTTGGTGGAGACCACCATCCCCTCGGTCACGGTCGTGTTGCAGGCGGTGGCGAGCTTGGGCATCTTCTCCGCCTCCACCTGGCACATGCGGCACTGCCCGACGAGGCTGAGCCCCGGGTGGTAGCAGTAGTGCGGGATCACGATCCCCGCCAGCTTGGCGGCCTCCAGGATCGTCATGGGACCCGGGGTCGTGATCTCGACGCCGTCGATGGTGACCTTGGGCATTCCCCGATCCCCTTCACGCCTCGGGGGCTAGAACGCGCCACCCCACTCCCCGAAGGGGCAGGCCCGCTCCCGGACGTGCTGCTCGAACTCGTCCCGAAAGTGCTTGAGGTAGCTCTCGATGGGCATGGCGGCGGCGTCGGAGAGGACGCAGATGGTCTTCCCCTTCATGTTGTCGCACAGGTCGAGGAGGAGGTCGAGATCCTCCTTCCGCCCCTGCCCGTGCTCGATCCGCCGCAGGACCTTGTGCAGCCAGGCGGTCCCCTCGCGGCACTGGGTGCACTGGCCGCAGGACTCGTGGTGGTAGAAGCGCGAGACGATCTCGGCCACCCGGACGATGCAGGTGGTGTCGTCCATCACGATCACCGCCCCGCTCCCGCCCATGGAGCCCGCCGCCGCCAGCTAGTCGAAGTCCATGGTCACGTCCAGGTGCTGCTCGGTGAGGACGGGCGATGACGACCCGCCGGGAATCACCGCCTTGAGCCGCCGCCCGTTCCGGATGCCGCCGGCGTGCTCGAAGATGAGCTGGCGGAGCGTGATGCTCATGGGCAGCTCGTAGTTGCCGGGTTTCTCCACGTGGCCGCTCACCGAGAAGAGGCGCGGCCCCGCGCTCTTGGCGGGGCCGATGCCGGCGTACCACTCGGGCCCGCGCAGCAGGATGTGGGGGATGTTGGACAGCGTCTCCACGTTGTTCACCACCGTGGGACACCGGTACAGCCCCGAGATGGCCGGAAACGGCGGCTTGGGCCTGGGCTGGCCGCGCTTCCCCTCCAGCGACTCGAGGAGCCCCGTCTCCTCCCCGCAGATGTAGGCCCCGGCCCCGCGGTGGAGGACCACTTCCAGGTCGAACCCGCTCCCCAGGATGTTCCGGCCGAGGTAACCCTTGGCGTAGGCCTCGCCGATCGCCCGCTGGAGGACCTGGGCCCCCTTCACGAACTCGCCGCG
>JBGPQZ010000257.1:0-4599 GCA_041489335.1 Methylomirabilia bacterium | reverse complement strand
CGACGCGTCGCCCCGGGCCAAGGAGAAGTAGGCTCCCAACCGACGGATCTTTCAGGGTAACGGCTGTTTCCGGGCTCGATCCCGGGCTGTTTCCTCGGCCCGGGATCGAGCGGTTTTTTCTCCGGGAGCCTTTGAACCGCCAAGTCCGCCGCCCCGCAGGGGTCCGGGGTCCTACGGACAGGCGGACAAGGACGCCAAGAGACCGAGGCGCTCTTGGCGTCTTGGCGGTTTAGGTTAGAGTTCTGATGCTCGCGTACGCGCTCCGACGACTGCTGCAGTTCATCCCCACGATCCTGGCGATCTCGCTGATCATGTTCTTCCTGCTCAACGTGCTGCCGGGCAATGCCGCCCTGATGGCCGCCGGTGCCCAGGACCGGGGGATGGACGCGAAGTACGTCGAGCAGATGCTGAAGCGGTGGGATCTCGACAAGCCGCTGCACGTCCGCTACCTAAACTACGTGACGGGCCTGGCGCACGGGAACCTGGGCCTGTCGTTCCTGCGAGGCGAGGACGTCCGCCAGGTGGTCCTGGCGCGATTCTGGCCCACGCTGAAGCTGGCCCTGGCGGCCATGCTGATCGCCATCGGGATCGGCGTGCCGCTGGGGTTCCTCTCGGCCCTCCGGCACGGGTCGTGGCTCGACGCCTGTTCCATGATCGGCGCGGTGTCGGGGGTCTCCGTGCCCCAGTTCTGGCTGGGGCTCCTGCTCATGTTCCTCCTGTCGGTGAAGCTCCGCCTGCTGCCGACCTCGGGCTACGGGGACGGGAGCCTCACCCACCTCGTCCTGCCCGCGCTCACATTGGGCGTGAGCTACATGGCGCTCCTGGCCCGGACCACGCGCGCCGCCGTCATGGAGATCCTCACGGCGGACTACGTGCGGACGGCCGAGGCCAAAGGGCTGTCGCGCTTCGTCATCAACGGCAAGCACGTCCTGCGGAACGCCCTGATTCTCGTCCTCACCACGGCGGGGCTTCAGTTCGGCTCGCTCATGGGCCAGACCGTCATCGTGGAGAAGCTCTTCTCGTGGCCGGGGGTGGGATCGCTCTTGGTGGACACGATTTTTCAGCGGGACATTCCGGTGGTCCAGGGCTGCATCCTCTTGATCATTCTGGTCTTCCTGTGCGTCAACCTGGCGGTGGACCTGCTCTACGCGGCGATCGATCCGAGGATCGAGTACCGATGAACGGGGTCCTCCGGGCGCTCGGGCGGCAGAAGAACCTGCTGATCGGCGGGGCGATCACGCTGGTCGTCGCGCTGGTGGCAATCCTCGCGCCCCTGCTGGCGCCGTACGATCCCATCAACCATGCCGAGCTGCTGAACTCGGAGCAGCCGCCGAGCCGCACCTTCCTCTTCGGGACGGACTCACAGGGGCGCGACATCCTCTCGCGCGTGATCCACGGGGCCCGCATCTCGCTGGCCATTGGGCTGATCACGCAATGCTTGAACAGCCTCATCGGCATCCTGCTGGGCCTCACGGCGGGCTTCCTGGGCAAGTGGTGGGACGACCTGGTGATGGGTCTCACCAACGTCATGCTCTCCATCCCGGCCCTGGTGCTGGCCCTGGCGATCATGGCCGTGCTGGGGCCGGGACTCTTCAACGTATTCCTGGCCCTCGGCTTCACCAACTGGTCGTATACGTGCCGGGTGACGCGATCCCAGGTGCTGGCCGCACGCTCGCTGGACTACGTGACGGCCGCGCGGGCACTGGGCCAGGGAGGCGCCGGGATCATGCTGAAGCAGATCCTGCCCAACATCGTGGGGCCGATCCTGGTCATCGCCACGCTGGGTGTGGCCTACGCCATTCTCACCGAGGCATCGCTGTCGTTCCTGGGGCTGGGGGCGCAGCCGCCCACGCCGAGCTGGGGCGGGATGCTCTCCACGGCGCGCGAGCAGCTCTTTACCGCCCCCTGGATCTCCATCTTTCCAGGGCTGGCCATCTTCGTGACGGTCCTGGGGCTGAACCTGCTGGGCGACGGGCTGCGGGACATCCTGGACCCGCACACCACGCGGCAGCGCCGGTAAGACCAAGCCGAATTGTCTGAAAGAGGAGATGGAATGGACACTGCGATTCTCGCGAGCCGAATCTACACGGGAGATGCAGCACAGCCGTGGGCTGAGGCCGTGTACGTCAAGGACGGGAAGATCGCCGCGGTCGGCAGCACCACGGAAGTCAAGGCGATGTGTGGGCGTGGAACGCAGCTTTTCGAGCTGCCGGGGCGACTGGTGACCCCGGGGATCGTGGATGCCCACCTCCACTTCGTGAGCTTCGGCCTGTACCTGGAGCGCGTGGATCTGCGTGACCTCACGTCCATCGCGGCCTGCCGCGAGCGGGTGAAGGCGGCGGTGGGCAAGACGAAGCCGGGAGCGTGGATCATCGGCCGCGGCTGGAACGAGCACATCTGGACGGATCGGCGCGAACCCTGGGCCAAGGACCTCGACGACATCGCGCCGGATCATCCCGTCATGCTGGTCCGCTGCTGCGGACACTCGGTCTGGCTCAACTCGTTGGCGATGAAGACGGCCGGCATCACGAAGGAGGCCGTGGATGCGCCCGGCGCGCGCTTAGAACGGGATGCCAACGGCAGCCCCGTCGGCCTCTGCCGGGAGTACCGGAAGATCATCGAGAAGATCATTCCGCCGCCGACGCTCGAGCAGCGAAAGACCGCGGCACTCCGCGCTCAGGCCGAGGCCCTGCGGTACGGCGTCACGGGGGTGCACTCCTGCGAGACGCTCCTGGAGTGGGACGCGTTGTCCGCCTTGGAGGCGGAGGGGAAGCTCAGGGTTCGCGTCCACCACACGCTCCCGGTCGATCTGGTCGAGACGGCCAAAGGGCGGGGCATCGAGCTGACGAAGGGGAGCGACCGACTGTGGTTCGGCCAGGTGAAACTCTATGCCGACGGGTCGCTCGGATCGGGCACGGCGCTCCTGCACGCGCCCTACTCGGACAATCCGAACACGACGGGCCTGGTGGTGCTCACGGTTGCCCAACTGCAGGAGCGGATCGAGCTGGCCTATCGGCACGGCGGCGACGTGGCCGTGCACGCCATCGGCGACCTGGCGACGACCAACGTCCTGTGGGCCATCCGCGCCGCCCGCAAGGCCGTCCCGGGGAAGCGGCGTGACCGCATCGAGCACGTCCAGCTGATCCAGCCCGACGACATCGGGGTGTTCAAGACGCTTGGCGTGGTCGCCTCGGTTCAGCCGGTTCACCTGCTGACGGACATGTCGGTGGCGGAAAAGAAGTGGGGGATGGACCGCTGCCGGTTCGGCTATGCGTGGAAGTCGATGCTCAGGGAGGGGATCCGGCTCCAGTTCGGCTCCGACGCTCCGGTCGAGCACATCAATCCCCTGCTGAGCTTCCACGCCGCGATCGCCCGCCAGAGCCTCGCGGGCGCGCCGAAGGACGGCTGGTTCCCGGCCGAGCGGCTGACGCTCCCGGAGACCATCCGCGCCTTCACCGCCGTCCCCGCGTGGGTTTCGCGAAAGGAAACGCGGCTCGGAAGCCTCACACCGGGGAAGACCGCCGACCTCACGGTTTTTGCCGAGGATCTGTCCAGGCTCGCACCCGGGAAGCTGACCTCCGCCCAGGTGGAGATGACGCTGGTGGATGGCGAGGTGGCGTATCAGAAGCAGTAGCGAGAGCTGCGACCGAAGAGGAGAACGACACATGGACCTTCTTGACGAGATCCGGCAAGTCGCGCAGAGCATTCGGGCAGACCTGCAGGAAGCCGGGGGCATCTATGCCTTGCAGGCTGTCATTGCCGAGCGAAAATCCTTTCTCTCCAGCAGGTCAGGCGGGCGATAGAAAAGGCGACACAATCTGCCAGGTACACATTCAACTATCAGATAACCAGCCTCGGGTTATGAAACGCCGCACCTTCTCCCGTGTGCTCTGAGCGGGGTCGCCGGGCGCGTTCAGACACTGGAATTCGATCGCGGGAGGTCGTGAAAGCAGCAGGGGCCTTCCGGTCGGATCATGCGCCCACCGTTCCCTTGTGCGGGTTGATTCGCCCTGCTCGATGACCAGCCTGCATCGCTATACTGCGCCAGGCTCCGCCGGGCGGCGCCGCGAGACACCAAGGCCTTTCCGGGGGCCTCGGATTGGGGCTCCGCGAGGCTGGATGCGCCTCAGTGGTTGGATCCCTGCCAGGCGATCCGGGCCGCGTTCCGCAGGGGCAGGCGATAGTAGCGATAGCGCGGGTAGCCGATCAGCATGGCACCGCAGGCGACGTGGCCCTCGGGCAGCCCCAGGGCCTCCTGGAGCGGCGGCCATTGGCGGGCGGCGGCGTTGAAGAACCCGCCCCAGCAGGCCCCGAGGCCGAAAGAGGGGGCGGCCAGCTCGAGGTAGGTCAGGGCGATGGCGCAGTCGGTCGCGGCCCCCGGGTTGTCCTGGGGCGCGCAGGCGACGATGACGTGCGGCGCGCTGCGGCAGATGACGTCAAGGCCGGAGTCCCAATGAGAGACGAAGCGCTGGAGATTCCGCTGAGCCGCCGGGAGCTGGGCGGGCAGACCGGCGCGGATCCAGTCCACCACCAGCCCGGCCAGGCGCTGGACCTCGGTGGCGTCCTGGATGACCAGCCAGTTCACCGGCTGTCGGTTGG
>JBGPQZ010000256.1:0-4614 GCA_041489335.1 Methylomirabilia bacterium | reverse complement strand
GGCCGCCGCGGCGGCCCCCGACCACAACCGGACTGGTAGTGAGGATTACTTGCCCACCACCGAGACCAGCTTAAAGATGGGCAGGTACATGGCGATGACCACCCCGCCGATGATGATGCCCAGGAAGACCATCATCATGGGCTCCAGCAGGGCGGTCAGGTTGGCCACGGCTGTGTCGACTTCCTCGTCGTAGAAGTCGGCGATCTTGCTGAGCATGGTGTCCAGGGCGCCCGTCTGCTCTCCCACGGAGATCATCTGGGTCACCATGGGTGGGAAGACGCCGGATTCCCTCAGCGGATCGGCGATGGTCTTCCCCTCGGCAATGGAAGCCCGGGTCCGGAGCACCGCCTTCTCCACGATCTTGTTGCCGGCGGTCCGGGCCGTGATGTCCAGGCCGTCCAGGATGGCCACGCCGCTGCTGATCAGGGTCCCCAGGGTCCGGGTGAACTTGGCCACGGCCACCTTCCGGATCAGGACCCCGAAGACCGGCGTCTTGAGCATGAAGGCGTCCATGACCGTCCTCCCCGATTCGGTCTTGTACCAGGCCCGGAACCCGATGACGATGCCTACGATGGCGCCGATCATCACCATGAAGTAGGCGCGGACGATGTTCGAGGCCTCCAGGACGATCTGAGTGGGCAAGGGCAGCGTGGCGCCGAACCCTTCGAACATGGTCTTGAAGGTCGGGATCACGAAGATCAGGAGGAAGATGACGACGGTGAGCGCCACCGCGACGATGGTGGAGGGGTAGACCATGGCCGACTTCACCTTCTTCTTCAGGCCCATGGCCTTCTCCATATACTGGGCCAGGCGGTTCAGGATGGTGTCCAGGATGCCGCCCGCCTCCCCGGCCTCGACCATGTTGGCGTAGAGGGAGGTGAAGATCTTCGGGTGCTGCTTGAGGGCCGCCGCGAAGGTCGATCCGCCCTCCACGGATTGGCGGATCTGCCCCAGGGTCTTCTTGAAAACCTTGTTCTCCTGCTGGGAGGACAGGATCTCGAGGCACTGGACCAGGGGCAGGCCGGCATCGATCATGGTGGCGAACTGGCGGGTGAAGACCACGATGTCCTTCTCCGTGACACCCGAGCCGAAGGAGAAGCTGATCTCCTTGGGCTTGGTGCGCACCGCCGTGGCGATGATCTGCTGGGAGCGCAGCCTGGCCACCACCGCTTCGCGCGTGGCCGCCTCCAGCTCGCCGCTAACGGTCTGGCCGGCCCGCGTGCGTCCGGTATAGACGAAGATGGCCATCCGTGTCTCCTCCCTTTAGCGCCGGGCCCCGTGCGCGGCCTGGGCCCGCTGGATCATCTGCGACAACTCGTCGGGCTGAGTCGAGACCCCCAGGGCCTGATCCATGGTGATGTTTCGCCGGAGGTAGTGGGCGAGCAGCGACTCGTTCATCGTCTGCATGCCCGAACGCTCTTTCCCCGTCTGCATCATCCCATAGATCTGGTGCAGCTTGTCCTCACGGATCAGGTTCCGGATGGCCGCGTTGAGGACCATGACCTCCAGGACCAGCACCCGGCCCTGGCCATTGGCCCGCGGCAGGAGCATCTGGCACAGGACTCCCTCCAGGGTGAAGGAGAGTTGGGCCCGGATCTGCGATTGCTGGTGGGGCGGGAAGACGTCGATGATGCGGTTGACCGTCTGCACGGCCGAGTTGGTGTGCAGGGTCCCGAAGGTGAGGTGGCCCGTCTCGGCGATGGTGAGGGCCGCCTCGATGGTTTCGAGGTCGCGCATCTCGCCGATCAGAACCTTGTCCGGATCCTGCCGCAGGACCGATTTCAGGGCGGACTTGAAGGAGCGGGTGTCGGCGAACAACTCCCGCTGGTTCACCACGCACTTCTTGTGCTGATGGACGAACTCGATGGGGTCCTCGATGGTGACGATGTGCTCGGCTCGCTCCCGATTGATCTTGTCGACCATGGTCGCCAGGGTCGTGGACTTGCCGGAGCCGGTGGGCCCCGTCACCAGGATGAGGCCCTTGGGCTTGTCGCACAGATCCGCCACCACCTGCGGGAGCCCCAGCTCCTCGAAGGACATGATGTTGTACGGGATGGTCCGGATGGCGACGGCCACCGCCCCGCGCTGCATGTACACGTTGGCCCGGAAGCGGCTCAACCCTTTCACCCCGAAGGACAGATCCAGCTCCCACTGTTCTTCGAATTTCTGCTTCTGGGCCTCCGTCAGGATGCTGTAGGCGAGGCTCTTGGTCTCCGCCGGGGTGAGGGGGTGGACCCCGATGGGCGTCACGTGGCCGTGGAGGCGGATTACGGGGGGGATGCCCGTCGTGATGTGGAGGTCCGAGGCCCCCTTCTCCGCCATTTCCTTCAACAGCTCGTGTAGGCTTGGCATAGTTGGCGTCGCGTGACGAGGGTCGTTCGGGTTAATGGCCAGTGGTCACCCGCAAGACTTCTTCCAGGGTGGTCATCCCTTCGCGGATCTTCTGCAGGCCCGCCTCGCGCAAGGTCTGCATGCCGCCCTGGCGCCCCAGCTCGCGGAGCTCCATGGCCGAGGCCCCTTGCAGGATCGCCTCCTTGAGGCTGTCCTTGATGAGCATGACCTCGTAGAGGGCCACGCGGCCCTTGTAGCCGGTATTGCTGCAAGTCTGGCAGCCTTTCCCCTTGAAGGTCTTGAGGGTCTTGGCATCCTCGGGGCTGAAGCCGACGTTCAGCAGGGCCTGGGCGGGTATCGACACGGGCTCCTTGCAGCCCTGGCAAATGCGCCGCGCCAGGCGCTGCGCCAGGATCACGTTGCACGAAGCGGCCACCAGGAAGGGCTCCACCCCCATGTTCAGGAGGCGGCTGACAGTGCTGGGGGCGTCGTTGGTGTGGAGGGTCGAGAGCACCAGGTGGCCGGTGAGGGCGGCCTTGACCGCGATCTCGGCCGTCTCGTAGTCGCGGATCTCGCCCACCATGATGACGTCCGGGTCCTGCCGCAGGAAAGAGCGGAGGGCCGCGGCGAAGGTGAGGCCGATCTCGGCCTTGGTCTGCACCTGGTTGATGCCGGCCAGGTTGAACTCCACCGGGTCTTCGGCCGTCATGATGTTGGTGTCGACCGTGTTGAGGCGGTTGAGCGCGGAGTAGAGCGTGGTCGTCTTCCCCGAGCCGGTCGGGCCGGTCACCAGGACCATGCCGAAGGGCATGAGGAGCCCCTTCTCGAAGTCGTCGAGGGCCTGCTGGCCGAAGCCTAGCTTGGTCATGTCCAGCTGGAGGTTCCCCTTGTCCAGCAGGCGCATGACGACCTTCTCGCCGAACAGGGTCGGGAGGGTGGAGACGCGGTAGTCCATCTCCTTGCCCCCCATCTTGATCTTGATCCGGCCGTCCTGGGGCAGCCGGCGCTCGGCGATGTCCAGCTGGGACATGATCTTGACGCGCGAGGTGATGGCGGCCTTGAGCCGCAGGGGGGGCTGCATCACGTCGTAGAGGACGCCGTCGACGCGGTACCGCACCCGGAACGACTTCTCGTAGGGCTCGATGTGGATGTCCGAGGCCCCCTTCTTGATGGCGTCGGTGAGGATCAGGTTCACCAACTTCACGACCGGGGCGTCTTCGGCCGCCTTCCCGAGCTCCGCCGCGTTGACGGCTTCCTCTTCGTCCCGGAGCGCTTCGACCTCCTTGTCGTCGAAGTCCTTCATGATGTCCTCGACCATGCCCGCCGAGTCGTAGTAC
Organism: Methylomirabilia bacterium; assembly: GCA_041489335.1. Classification (GTDB taxonomy): domain Bacteria; phylum Methylomirabilota; class Methylomirabilia; order Methylomirabilales; family 2-02-FULL-66-22; genus 2-02-FULL-66-22. Next base: position 946 of record JBGPQZ010000256.1, on the reverse strand, counting down.
TTGTTGATGGAGTTCTTGATCGAGGTCTCAGCCGCCACCACCGGCTCCACCTTGAAGCCGGTCATGAACTTGATGTCGTCGATGGCGAAGATGTTGCTCGGGTCCGCCATGGCAACGGTGAGGACGTTGCCGGTCCGGTTGATGGGGATCACCTGGTGCTTCTGGGCGATCTCGGAGGGGATCAGCTTGATGACGTTGCCGTCGATCTCGAAGTGGGAGAGGTTGATGGACGGCACCCCGTACTGGCGGCTCAGGAAGGAGGTGATGTCGTCCTCGCTGATGAAGCCAAGCTTGACGAGGTTGGTCCCGATCCGCCCGCCGGCGGTCTGCTGCTGCTGAAGAGCCTGGTTCAACTGCTCCCGGGTGATGAGGGCAGCTTTGACCAACATATCGCCAAGGCGCACCGCACCTGCTGCCATCGCGCTCCCCGAGTGGGCCGGTGGATTTCGGGCGGATCCAGGGCCACCATGTTACCGCCGCGCCCAGGCTTGTCAAGGGAAATATCCCGCCCGCTCAGCCGCGGAGCGCCTCCCGCATGGCCGCCAGCGGTGCCGGCCGGCCGGTCCAGCGCTCGAAGGCGAACGCCCCCTGGTGGAGGGAGCATCCCGAGTCCGTTGACCGCCCGGCATCCCTGACGGGCGGCGGCCCGCACCAGGGGGCTTTCGGGGGGATGGTAGATCAGGTCATAGACCAGGAGCGGAGGGGCGAGGCTCTCGTAGTCAAACAAGGGGGGGTCGGTGGGCCGCAGCCCCACCGAGGTGGTGTTGACCAGCACGCCCGTCTCCGGCGATGCGTCGGCCCGCCAGCGGGGGAAACGGCCCAGGGCAGGTAGACCGCATTGAGGTCGGTGGCCCGGAACGCGGCCTGCTGCATGGCCGGAGACCGGCTGTGACCCACCGGGTATCCCAGGAGGAACGCCAAACGCGTGTGCCCGTCGATCTGCATG
>JBGPQZ010000255.1:0-4625 GCA_041489335.1 Methylomirabilia bacterium | reverse complement strand
CGCCGGCATCATCGCCGCGGGACTCCACCCCTCCCCCGTTCCGTATTGCGACCTGGTCACCACGACCACCCACAAGACGCTGCGCGGCCCACGCGGCGGCATGATCATGTGCAAGGCGGCCCACGCGGCGGCGGTCAACAAGAACATCTTTCCCGGCATGCAGGGCGGGCCGCTGATGCACGTCATCGCGGCCAAGGCGGTGGCCTTCAAGGAGGCCTTGGCCCCCGAGTTCCGCGAGTACCAGCGGCAGATCGTGGCCAACGCCAAGGCCCTGGCCGAGGCCATGATCGCGCAGGGATTCCGGCTCGTCTCCGGCGGGACCGACACCCACGTGATGCTGGTGGACGTAGCGGTGAAGGGGCTCACGGGGAAGGTCGCCGAGGTGGCCCTGGACAAGTCGGGCCTCACGGTCAACAAGAACGCCATCCCCTTCGACACCAAGTCGCCCATGGTCACCTCGGGCATCCGGTTGGGGACCCCCGCCCTCACCACCCGCGGGATGCGGGAGGCGGAGATGCGGACGGTGGCGGCCCTGATCGCCGAGGTGCTGGCGGACGTCGAGAACGCGGAGAATCAGGCGCGCGTCGCCGGGAAGGTGCGGGAGCTCTGCCGGAGCTTCCCCCTGTACGCGGAGCGGCTGGCCGTCTAGCCGCCAATCCGCCTTCGGCGGACAAGACCGCCGAGGACGAACTGAACCACAGATTCCGCAGAGTAGGCAGATTCAGGGAAAGAAAGCAGGGTCCAGGAAGGTAATATCTCACGGGCTGGTCGTGGGGCGCTCGGTATCTTGGTGGTTGAGCGACGGGAGGGTGCGGTGCGCTGTCCCTACTGTAACGCCATGTCGGAGAAGGTGGTCGATTCCCGCGAGGGGAAGGACGGGGAGGTCATCCGTCGTCGCCGGGAGTGCCTCCAGTGCCACCGGCGCTTCACCACCTACGAGCGGATCGAAGAGATCCACTTCATGGTGGTGAAGAAGGACGGGCGGCGCGAGCCGTTCGACCGCCACAAGCTGCTGAACGGACTGATCAAGTCCATTCAGAAGCGCCCGGTGAGCGTCCCCCAGCTCGAAGAGATCGTAAACGAGGTGGAGGCCCGCCTGTCCGAGAAGGCCGACCGGGAGATCTCCTCCACCGAGGTGGGGGAGCTGATCATGCACCGCCTGCACGACCTGGACGAGGTGGCCTACGTCCGGTTCGCCTCGGTATACCGCCAGTTCAAGGACGTCCACCAGTTCGTCGAGGAAGTCAAGGGCCTCCTCGGTCCCGGCAAGCGGAACAAGGAGTAGGGGGGGCGTCCCCGCGCGCATGCCGCACTATTACCCGATGATGGTGGACCTTCAGGGGCGTCGCTGCCTGGTGGTGGGGGGCGGCCGCGTCGCCGAGCGAAAGGTCTCGGGGCTGCTGACGTGTGAGGCGCGCGTGGACGTCGTGAGCCCGACGGCGACCGCGCGGCTCGAGGGCTTGGCCGCGACCGGCGCGATCCGCCTCGCGCGCCGCCCGGTGCGGTCCGGCGACCTGGTCGGGAGCTTTCTGGTGGTCGTGGCCACCGACGACCGCGAGGTCAACCGACGCATCGCGGCGGAGGTCCGGACCGCGGGCGTCCTGGTCAACGTCGCGGACGATCCGGGGGCCTGCACCTTCCTGGTGCCTGCGGTCCTCCGTCGCGGGGATCTGACCCTCGCCATCTCGACGGGCGGGGGGAGTCCGGCGCTGGCGAAGAAGCTGCGGCAGCGGCTCGAGCAGACGATCGGCCCGGAGTACGAAGCCTTCCTCGCAGCCCTGCGTGGCCTGCGCGCCCGGGCGCAGGAGACCATCGCCGATCCGGAAGAGCGGCAGGCCCTGTACCGTCGCGCTCTCGAGTCGGATCTTTTCGAGCACGTCGTGCGCGGCGATCGGGCCGCGGCGGCGGCCCGGATCGACGAGCTCGTGCAGACCGCTGCGCAAGCAGGCCGGCGCTGAGGGGGCGCGGGCGACCATGGGGCTGGATCACCTCTTCTTCTACCTGGCCCTGCTGGGGTATCTGGTCGGCACCCTGCACTACCTGCTCTACGTGTGGAGCCCGCGGCTGCGGGTGGGCCGGATGGCGACCGCGGCCATCCTGGTCGGGTTCGGCGCCCACACCCTCTCGCACATCCTGCGGATCGTCGCCTTCAAGCGCCCGCCCCTGGGGAGCCCCTACGAGAGCCTCTCCTTCTTCGCCTGGGCGGTGGTCCTGATCTACCTCGCGGTCGAGCTTCGCTATCAGAATCGCATCATGGGGGCGTTCGTCCTGCCGATCGTCGTCCTGGCGGGCACGGCCGCCGCCGCGCTGCCCAGCCGCCTCGCCGGCCTGAGCCCCACGGTCCAGGGCATCGGGCTCTGGGTCCACATGGCGCTGGCCATCTTCGGGAACGCCGCCTTCGCCGTGACCTTCTGTGCCGGCGTGATGTACCTGATCCAGGAGCGGCAGTTGAAGTTGCGCCAGCTCGGGCGGATCCACTTCCGCCTGCCTTCCCTGGAACTGCTGGACGATGTCGGCGTCAAGTCCATCCTGATCGGGTTTCCCCTGCTCACGCTTACGCTGATCAGCGGGACCCTGTGGGCCGAGTACGCCCGGGGCTCGTTCCTGACCCTGCGCCCGCGGGAGGTCTGGTCCGTCGTGAGTTGGGTGATCTACGCCGGCCTGCTCTACGCGCGGGTGTCGGCGGGCTGGCGGGGACGCAAGGCGGCGGTGCTGGCCATCCTCGGATTCTGCCTGGTGCTCTTCACCTTCATCGGCTTGAAGGTGATGAAGGCCGGGTTCCTGGTCTGACGGACCAATGACCAATGACCAATGACCAATTGGTCATTTGAATTTGCCGTCGGGTGGATATGGAACTGTTCGTTCTCGGGCTGAGTCACAAGACGGCGTCGATCGACCTGCGCGAGCGGCTGGCCGTTCCGGAGAAGGATCTCCCCAGGGCGCTGGACGCCCTCGGGGAGGTGTCCGAACTCGCGGAGCGGATGCTCGTCACCACCTGCAACCGGGCCGAGGTCTATGGCGTGGCGGAGGAGTCGCTCGAAGAGAGCGTCGCCGCGGTGACGGGGTGCCTCGCCCGCTACCATCGCCTGGAGCCGGCCGACTTCGCCCACGCCCTCTACATCTACCGATCCGCCGAGGCGGCCCGCCACGTGTTTCGCGTCGCCTGCAGCCTGGATTCCATGGTGATCGGGGAGCCGCAGATCCTGGGCCAGGTCAAGGCCGCCTACTCCGTGGCCCGCGCCCAGGAGGCCACCGGCATCGTTCTGACGAACCTCCTGGAGCAGGCCTTCCACGTCGCGAAGCGCGTGCGGACCGAGACCGGGATCGCCACGGCCCCCGTCTCCATCTCCTCGGTGGCGGTGGATCTGGCCCGCAAGATCTTCGGGGACCTGGCCGGCCGTTCCGTCCTCATCCTCGGGGCGGGCGAGATGGCGGAATTGGCCCTCCGACACCTGGTCGAGGACGGGGTGCGCTCCATCCTCGTCGCCAACCGGAGCTACGACCGGGCGGTGGCACTGGCCAAGCAGTTCCAGGGGCGGGCGGTGACCTACGACGATTTTCGCCGGGAGATAGTGGAGGCGGACATCGTGATCAGCTCCACCAGCGCCCCGCACGTCATCCTGAAACGGGAGGACATGCAGGTCATCATCCAGGAGCGCCGCCACCGGCCGATCTTCCTGATCGACATCGCCAACCCCCGCGACATCGATGCGGGGTGCAACGAGGTGGACAACGTCTACCTCTACAATATCGACGATCTCCAGTCGGTGGTGGCCGCGAACCTGAAGGAGCGCCAGCGTGAGGCGGAGCGGGCCGAGACGATCATCGAGCGGGAGGTCGGCGTCTTCCAGAGCTGGCTGCGGGGCCTGGACGTGGTGCCGACCATCGTCTCACTCCGCACACGGGTAGAGGAGATCCGGGCCGCCGAGCTCGACAGGACCCTGGCTCGGCTGCCGGAGCTCAGCCCCGAGCAGCGCGAGGCCATCACCTCCATGACGGCGGCCATGGTCAACAAGATCCTGCACCAGCCCATGACAGAGCTCAGACGGCGCGCCGTGCACCAGGATGGCCATCTGTACTCGACGGTCCTGCGGCGGCTGTTCGGGCTGGAGGAAAAGGAGATTTGAATGAACCACGGGCCGCGAACTGTTGACCTCGGACGTTGGACGTTGAACCTTGGACCTTGAACCTCGAACCCTGGTCATCGGGACGCGCGGGTCGCGGCTCGCCCTCTGGCAGGCCGAGCACGTCGCGGCCCTTCTCTGCGCCGCCTCGGCGGGCGTCGAGGTCCGCCTCGAGCGGATCCGGACGACGGGCGACAGGATCGCGGACGTCCCGCTGGCCCAGGTGGGCGGCAAGGCCCTCTTCGTGAAGGAGATCGAGGAGGCACTCCTCGCCGGCCGGGTGGATCTGGCGGTCCACAGCCTGAAGGACCTGCCCACCGACCTGCCGGCCGGCCTCCTCCTCGCCGCCGTCCCCCTGCGTGATGACCCGTCGGACGTCCTGATCGCCCGGGACGGGCGGGGGCTTCACGCGCTGCCGCGAGGCGCGCGCGTGGGGACCAGCAGCCTGCGACGGCAGGCGCAACTCCTGCACCACCGGCCGGACCTGGTGGTGGTCAACCT